>NZ_JACFYJ010000219.1:0-2703 GCF_037126505.1 Paraburkholderia bengalensis | reverse complement strand
ATGATCTGGCTATCCGTGAACTTCGACTTCTTCATTGCGTAGAACTCCCTTTGCTGGAAATTCTACTTCTGATCCCGCTTACCGGACGGGGGCATTACCCTATGTGCGGCACCGCACATTTGAGCGTTTAAGATCCGGGATTTTGATTTTAACGACTGCCGCACAGTGTTCACGGGTCCCGTCAATTTCTAGATAAATATTAGTTAAATCGGGAGTGTTATATGCATTTCGACTGCTGCAGATTAATAATTAAAATTAAGCATGTATTTTCATAATCTAACGTTCACGCTTGCGATTACGAACGATGATGCCGATTGTGTGCTAACGCACATACACCACTTTCAAATGAAGTAATTTTCAATTTTACCAATCTGTAGCGTCGAGCTTCATATTGCTCAGACTCACGCGCCTGCTTATATCTTTAGTAGGATGCACTGAATCCCTACCTGATTGCGCGGCGCCAGGCCTGCTCTGCTCATGACAGTCAAGACGTCATGCACGGCGCAATTGTCAGGATAGCTAGCGCGTTTGCTGCTACCGCCGCAGCTTTGCGCACCCTATCCAGATTTTTTCAAAGACTTTGCTATACCTAAAAGGAGAAGAAGATGTCTCATAGCGATAAGCCCATAACGTGGGCTGAAAAGGTTTTTACTAATGATGCAGCTATTAGTCCATTCGGGAGGATATCAGCTAGCATAAAGGACATCGAAGATGCGAACAAATTGCTGGCAGCAGCTCCTGCGACTTCGCCTTTCGATGTGATGATTTATCTGGCGGGACTTAAAGAAACTGGATCTACTGGTGAATGCTTTAATGAGAGGTGGGATAATATAGCGAATCCACTTATACGTAAAATCTTCGAAGATATAGGGTATCCGCAAAAGGCATATGCTGGAGATTGTACGCCGTGGTGTGCGGCTACTTTATCGTGGGCTATGAAACGATGCAAGATTGACATACCAAAAGATCCTTTAATGGCTAGAAGTTTCGCAAAATACGGTGAACGTACTGATAGCCCCGTCCACGGGGACCTTGTGGTTTTCGCAAGCAGAAAGGGCGACGGTAGTGGGCACGTAGGGATATTTATAGACAAAACAAAAGAGGATGTTCGCGTCTTAGGCGCGAATCAAGCGAATATCAAAGCAAAGCCAACGAATTGTGGAGATGATTATCCAAACAACAAGGTTTGTATCAATTCTTTTCCATTGACCGACCCAATTTCACGATTAAGGTTTGATTCCTACCGAAAATATGGGTAGCGCAACGTATGCACGATGGAATAGACCGTGTGTGGCATGTCCAGATATTGTTCTATGTGTCGCGCATTGCTCGACGGAGGCCGAGGAATGAGTAGAAATCCTACGGTCGTCAGCCTGCAGGCATTGCAACATGCATTCCCGCGAGAGTATGGATTCTGTCAGAGGAAGGTTTTTTTGCGTGCATGGATTCTCATGCGCGCTTTCAAAGACAGACATCTGTAAGTGACGATGCTCCAGCAAGTGACTGCTGTACTTTTAAACTCGCCTCTCGAACCGCGATCGCCTGTCCGGCCGATATGGGTCGGGTCCGGCCGATCGTTGCTAGCGCTGCTGTTCGCCCCCGTTTGCAAACCGCGTCCGGCAGTACGCGGCCAATTTCAGACAGTCAGCGATGCTCCGGAGCTGACACCCCAACGGCCGTTGTATTCTAGATTCCCGACAATTGCACGCTACCTTTGTGTGTGGTCGGCTGAGCGTAGTACGTTCCCATTTCCCCTAAATCCGTGAAAGCGCCTACGCGTCGCCCTCCGCACGGTTTCTGTCAGAGCCTGCGTTCTGGGCTGCTCGCCGCGTCGGTCGTTGCTCACCAGCGCAAGCGACTCATAGCCGTCGCCATCCGGGCCTGAGACATCGGGCTTAGCGCCCAGCGGTCAACTGCGCCATAGGACAACGAAGAGTGAAAGCGTCGGGCCATGGGTGAGTTGCAGCCGGTACCCCCGAGTTGAATGCTTATTTTCTTGCGGCCCAATGAGAGTTGCGCATCAGCGCGCTGAAGTCTCTACGGACGAAGTGGGGATCCTCATAGGCCATTACATCGGCCAAGCCGGTGCCCTGAGTGGTTTCAGGCCGATGCTTGAGGCTTTCGTAAAGGGTACGCATGAAGACCTCGGCAAAGTCTTGCGGGTGAGGGTATGCCATCTCAACGGCGTCTCGCTGCTCGGCGGTGAAATTGTCGTAGCCCGCGCCAACCAGATCCATGTTCGCTCCCTGAGCAACAAGTGCTGCCAGCGGTGATACCTGTGCAGGGATACCGGTCGTTGTATGCAGCGCAATCGCAAGCCAGACTTGCTCGCTCGTGGCTTCCGACACGCCGTGGCTTCGCAGGAATTGGCGAGCGGCGTTCGCACCATCGACCTCGTATCGCAGATGGCTCTGAGCGTAATTCTCCGTCAAGCCATAATCATGGAACATTGCCGCGACGTACAAAAGCTCCGGGTCGTAGGGAAGGCCATTTCGTTGCGCAGTTAAGGCTGCCCAACAATAAACCCGCGTCGAATGCTCGAAAAGGAACTCCCCCTCCGAATCACGTATGTATCGGGCAGCGTCGCGTGCCAATTTGCTGTCAGGGATTGCTATGTTGGGCGTTCTATCGGCCGTGTCCGAACTTTGATGGTCCGGCGCAGGCGCTCGTCCAGCGGCACGCAAGTTCGACGTTTGAACGAAA
>NZ_JACFYJ010000218.1:0-2715 GCF_037126505.1 Paraburkholderia bengalensis | reverse complement strand
GGCGCCCACGCGCTGTCCGTGGGGCGAGAAGGCGTTCAGCGGTTATCTGGGCGCGGACCGCGAAGCGTGGAAGCAGTACGACGCGAGCGAACTCGTCGGCACGGCGACGCGCAAGTTCGCCGAGGGCATTCTCGTCGATCAGGGTCTCGCCGATCAATTCCTCGCGCAGCAGTTGAATCCGGATGTGTTCGAGGCGGCGTGCAAGGCAGCAGGCCAACCGTTGACGCTGCGCAGGCATGAAGGCTACGACCATGGCTACTTCTTTATCTCGACCTTCATTGAGGACCATCTCGCGCATCACGCCGCTGTGCTCAACGCGGTCGCCATCGCCCCCGTTCATCGAGCGGCAGCCCCAACCGCTGCCACCCGTTCCGCTGATGCTCGTTGTTCGAGCTAGGCCATTTCACTGCAGGGAGAAACCATGAGCATCTTTACGCACGTTACTGTCGGCACGAATAACCTCGATAAGGCTCGCGCCTTCTATGACAAGGTACTCGGCGAAATCGGGCTGAAGCGCCTGACCGATCTGGGCGATAACGGATCGATCTGGGGCCAGGGTGCGCCGTCGTTCTTTGTGCTGAAGCCGGCGAATGGCCAGCCGGCCACGATCGGCAACGGCGTCACCGTGTCGTTTGAAGCGCCCGATCGCAACTCAATCAATGCGTTCCACAAGACGGCGATTGCACATGGCGGCCAGGATGAGGGCGCCGCCGGTCCCCGGAGCTGGGCACCGAACGCCTACGCCGCCTACGTCCGGGATCTCGACGGGAACAAGCTTGCGGTCTATTGCTTCAAACCGTAGAGGGCGTCGCGATGGATGAGGCAGCGCTACGCAAGGTCATGCGCATTGCTGCCTCCCGGAGTGCTTACTTGTAGAGCGATCGACGAATTGAACGATGCGCTTCAGACGCAGTGCAACCTCACGACTCCATGGTCTCGTCTTGAGCCGCACGCGTCGCGTGCTCGCGGTACGCAATGGGCGTAATGCCCACAGTGTCGTGAAATGCCTTTCTCATCGCCTCATACGTTTTGAACCCCGTTCTCGACGCAATGGTCTTTGCTGGAAGGTCGCTTTCCTCAAGAAGGCGACGAGCGGCCTCGACCCGTGCATTGCTGAGGAACGCGGTCGGAGTGGTTCCCGTTTCTTCCTTGAACCGGCGATTAAAACTTCGCAGGCTCGTTGCGGCATGTTGTGCCATATCCGCGGCTGTTAGTGTCTTGTCGATATTGTCCAGTATCCAGTGCTGCACTGCCCGGATATCAGGATGCCGCATCGTCCGGCTGGCCGAATGCAGTCTCAATTGAGACTGACTTCCCGTGCGTCGCGCGTGAATGACGAGATCCTTTTCGACACCGGCGGCGACGTCGTTGCCAAAGTCCATTTCGACAATGGCCAGCGCGAGGTCGATTCCCGCAGTCACACCGGCCGACGTCCATACAGAGCCGTCCCGAACGAACAGGTACCCGGCACAGACGGACACTTCGGGGTGTCGGTTCTTGAGCAGTTCCGTCAGAGACCAGTGAGTCGTCGCCCGCTTGCCGTTCAACAGGCCGGCCTCGGCGACGAGAAACGTGCCAACGCAAAGGCCGGCGATACGCGACCCCCGCGTGCCCGCGTGTCGAACCCATTCGACGATGCCCGCGTTGTTCGCGACGCAATCTTCGATCGCCCGGCCACCGACGACCAGTGCCGTATGGGGAATCGCGAGAGGATCGAGGCGCTTCTCGGTGACGATTGCCACACCTGCATCCGACACGACGTACCCCCTGTCCGTGGCGGCAATCTTCACGTCGTAGCGTCCACGACGTCCCCTGCGTTCGAGGTGGCTGTTCGCGTACGCGAAAACACTCGATACGCCCATTGCTTCGAGCGCATTAAAGCCGTCGTAGACGATGACATCGACGGTGATCGTGTCAGGCGGCGCCACGCCGCACGGCGGCGGCGAGTACCGCTGGCGATGCAGCGATGGACGCGTTCTCACTGATCGACCTCCCCTCTGACGCGTATCCGAAATGTTTCATCGACATGCTGTCTCGCGCGCGTCGATCGATCAATCACGACGGCGCGATTAGTCGACAGACTTCACCATATCTTCGATCACCTTCTTCGCATCGCCGAACACCATCATCGTCTTGTCCATGTAGAACAGGTCGTTGTCGAGACCGGCGTAGCCCGCCGCCATCGAGCGCTTGTTGACGATCACGGTGCGCGCCTTGTATGCCTCGATGATCGGCATGCCCGCAATCGGCGACTTCGGATCAGTCTTCGCAGCAGGATTCACCACGTCGTTCGCGCCGAGCACCAGCACCACGTCGACCTGGCCGAACTCCCCGTTGATGTCTTCCATTTCATGGACGATCTCGTACGGCACTTCGGCTTCCGCGAGCAGCACATTCATGTGGCCCGGCATGCGCCCGGCCACAGGGTGAATCGCGTACTTCACGTCGACGCCCTTCTCGATCAGCAGATCGGTGAGTTCTTTCAACGCATGCTGCGCGCGTGCGACGGCCAGACCGTAGCCCGGCACGATCACGACGGTTTCCGCGTTGCCGAGCATGAACGATGCGTCTTCCGCCGAACCCGACTTCACCGGCTTCTGTTCGCCCGAACCCGCTGCTGCCGCCGCACCCGCCTCGCCGCCGAAGCCGCCCAGAATCACGTTGAAGAACGAACGGTTCATCGCCTTGCACATGATGTACGACAGGATCGCACCG
>NZ_JACFYJ010000217.1:0-2752 GCF_037126505.1 Paraburkholderia bengalensis | reverse complement strand
CCGCGAATCATTCCACCGAGGCCAGCACGATCTGCGAGATATCGGCGTCCCCAAGGCCCTCCTTCACAGCACGCATCAACCAGTCGCGCACACGACTCGCGATGGGCAGCACGATTGCGCACTCCGTCGCAAACTCGTCGATGGCATGGAGATCCTTGAGCATGGTGCGTATCGAACCCGTCGGCTGCTGCGGCGGCACGACCATACGCGGCTGCAATGTTTGCAGCAGGACCGAATCCGCCCAGCCTCCCGCGAGCGCGGCGGGAATACGCGCCGTGTCGATGCCGCCGTGCTGCGCGAGAAGCGTGCCCTCCGCGATGGCCGCGATGGTGGTCATCACGATGATCTGGTTCACGAGCTTCGTCGCCTGGCCTGCGCCGCTCTCACCCATGCGCGTGACGCGCGCGGCGAAAGCGGCCAGCACGCGTTCGACGCCAGCGATTCGTTCCACTTGCCCGCCAGCCATCACGGCAAGCGTCCCGGCCGCCGCGCCCGCTACCCCGCCCGATACGGGTGCATCGATCCACGCACCGTCTTTTATCGCTGACTGCCAGCGATTCGCCAGCGAGCGCGCCTGCGACGGTGCAAGCGTCGAATGATCGACGATGGTGAGTGCCGCAGCTTCCCGCGCGGCTAACGCAAGACCATCCGTGCCGAATGCGACATCTTCGACGGCATTGCCGTCGGCGAGACATAGCAGGACGACGTCGGATCGCGCGGCCACGTCGCGCGGTGTCTCGCAAGCGACACACGATGTCGTCGCTGTTTCCCGCACGAACGCCCTCGCCTTGTCATGTGAACGATTCCAGACGGCTACACGATGCCCCGCTGCCACGAGACGCTGTGCCATCGGCCAACCCATCTTGCCGAGCCCGCAAAAGCCGACCCGTATCGATTCATCCGGCGCACTCACGCATCGTCTCCGTGCGTGGGCGCATCGTACGGCCATTCGAGCGCGCCCGAATGCGTCACCGCCCCAAGATTCGCGGGCCGCACCAGCGCCTCGTATTTTTCGAGCACACCCGCCAGCCGACGCGGCGCGCGCGGTGCCAACGCCACGCGACGGCACGCGAGCTCGTCGTCGCTGATCTGAACGTTCAGCGTGCGCGCGATGGCATCGATGACAATGCGGTCGCCGTCGCGCAGCAATGCAATCGGGCCACCCATCGCGGCCTCGGGTCCGACGTATCCGATGCACATGCCGCGCGTCGCGCCGGAAAAGCGGCCGTCCGTGAGCAACGCAACCTTTTCGCCCATGCCTTGCCCGTAAATCGCCGCCGTCACACTCAACATCTCGCGCATGCCCGGACCGCCCTTCGGCCCTTCGTTGCGGATTACGAGCACGTCGCCTTCGTTGTAGCGGCGGGCGGCGACCACGGCCATGCAGTCCTCTTCGCACTCGAAAATGCGCGCCCGCCCCTCGAAACGCAGCGATTTCAGACCCGCGATTTTCAGGCACGCGCCGTCCGGTGCGAGGTTGCCGCGCAAGATCACGAGGCCGCCGTTTTCTCCAAGCGGCGTATCGCAGGCGCGCACCACTTCGCCGTCGGGATCCGCGGCGTTCACGAGCACCTCGTCGAGCGTGCGTCCATCGAGCGTCAGCACGTCGCCGTGCAGATAGCCGCCTTTGAGCAGCGCCTTCAGTACGACGGGGACGCCGCCCGCATGATGCAGGTCCTGCGCGAGATAGCGTCCGCCCGGCTGCAGATCGCCGATCAACGGGATGCGGGCGAACACGCGTTCGACGTCGTCGAGCGTGAAGCGGATACCCGCCTCGTGCGCAATCGCGGGGATATGCAGTGCGGCATTGGTCGAGCCGCCCGTCGCTGCGACGGCAGCGCACGCGTTCTCCAGGCTCTTCATTGTGACGAGATCGCGCGGCAGCGGTCCGCCGTGCGTCAGCGTGTGCATCACCGTTTCGCCCGCGCGGCGCGCAATCGCAATGCGTTCGCTGTAGACAGCGGGCACCATCGCCGAACCGAGCGGCGCGAGACCGAGTGTCTCGGCCACCATCGCCATCGTGTTCGCGGTGAATTGCCCGGGACACGAACCGGCCGTCGGCGTGCAGCGTTGTTCGATGCCATCGAGTTGCGCTTGCGTGATATCGCCGCGTTGCGCCGTGCCGACGGCTTCGATCGCCGTCAGGATGGTCGCCTGCCGCTGCAGTCCGTGGCCCGCGCCACCGGGAAGCTGGCCGGGCGCAGTGCCCGGCAGCATCGCGCCACCGAACAGGAACACGCCCGGCACGTTCACACGCACCATGCCCATCAGGATGCCCGGCAGCGTCTTGTCGCATCCCGCGACGCCGACCAGCGCGTCGTAGGCGTGCGCGCGCACGAACAGCTCGACGCTGTCGGCGACCACCTCGCGCGAGACGAGGCTCATGCGCATGCCCTGATGATTCATCGACGTGCCGTCTGAAACGGAAATTGCCGAACCGCGGATCGGCACGCCACCGCCCGCCGCGATGCCGAGCCGCGCGTTATCGGATACCGCATTGAGCGACATTGAACACGGCGTGTTTTCGCCGAACGTGTCGACGATGGCGACGAAGGGCTTTTGCATCGATTCGTCGTCAAGACCGGTCGCGCGCAGAAACGCGCGATGCGGCGCGCGCGTGACGCCCTCGGTGACCATGCGCGAACGGTGTTTGCCAAGCGGCTTGTTGCTCTGAAAGTGGGACATGTCGCGTTGGTGTCAGTGGGTTCAGCCGTTGTTGAGCAACAGGCCATTTTCAGCGGCGATGACCTGC
>NZ_JACFYJ010000216.1:0-2850 GCF_037126505.1 Paraburkholderia bengalensis | reverse complement strand
CCCGTACTCGCTCGCGAGCGCGCGATCGTTCAGCAGCGACTTCGCCATGACATGCCGGAATTTCAACGGCAGCAACGAAGTCACGGCGCCGGTGGCCGAGAAAATAAGCTTTTTCATGAATCAAGAATACGAGCACCGGCGCCATCGCCATAGGCTTATGTCTCCGCACTTTCGGCAATGTCATCAGTCGATTCGGCCATCCGTCCATGCGTGGTGGGAGCTTAATGCACATCGCGTGTCGCTTTTGCACACGACCGCTCTCCCCATACGACGAGGGTTCGCTGTATGCCGAGCGGAGACAGAAGACTCGCACGCGCGCAATCGCCGGACTTGCCGTGAACCAATCCAGGCCAACATCGGCGCCAGCACGAGCCCCTCGCGTGCGCCAGCCTGAGCGGGCGTATAACGTCTTTCGGGACGCATCCGTGAGAAGGACCTGGCGAGCCGCGCAGGCGGCCAACGCAAAGGGCGCCTATGCATGACCCTGCTCGCTCTATCGATCAGTATGCGAACCCGTGCGCGTCGCGCGGATGGGCGCGGCTGTCAGATGGTGTAGAAGTAACAATCCCCACCCTGTGTAAGGGGATCAGCCGGAGGATGTGAGCGGTGCCTGGCCGTGGACCGGACGCGTTCCGCAGGTGAAAGTGCGCCAATACCTCGCGAATTTGCGCCGTTTGCGATCCTACTGGCTCAGCGAAAGGATATACGAGTAGTCTTTGCAGGGCTCCGTATTCCTGTGGCATGTCGGGTCGCCCGTTTTTCAATCATTGCGCCGCGGCGTAGTCATTGCGCGACTCCGCCCGGTTCGGTTGGGCCCTGCTCCAGATATCGTTCGTGACAGATCAATTCCTTCGCGAAACGGGTGTTTTTGCAATATCAACGGGCCGTTTATACGCCTCGGTTATCTCAAGGAGCATCGTCCATGTCCCCACCGAGAATCAGCGTTTTGCTGCCTATCTACAAGGTCGAGGACTATGTCGAAGACTGTCTCGACTCGCTGCTGTCGCAATCTTGCACAGATTTCGAAATCATCGCCGTCGACGACAGCAGCCCCGATCGGTCCGGTGAAATCGCCGCTCGCATTCTCGCTCAGCAGGATCGCATTCCGTGGAAGCTCGTCAGAAATACCGATAACAAGGGCCTCGCTGAAACCCGAAAAATCGCCGCATTGGAAGCTCGTGGCGACTACGTGCTCTGCGTCGACAGCGACGACCGCGTCCATCATGATCTCATTCGCACCGTCCTGCGCGAAGCTGAGCAACACGACGCTGATGTCGTCGTATTCGCCGCCGAAAGCATCAGCCCCGATGGCACCGTGAACTACGACATCGCTTCCGGCGATGGCATCATCAGTGGCGTGGAAGCCGTCCAGAAAATTCTCGAACTCAGGATGCAAGCTTTTTGCTGGAACAAGCTCGTACGCCGCTCCATCTTTGTCGCAGCCGAGCATCCGTGCGGTCTCATCTTCGAAGACGTTTGCGTATCGGTACAAACGCTCGCCAACGCGAAAGTGGTTCGCCTTATTCCCGACAAGCTATATTCATACATGCTCCGTGAGTCAGGAATTTCGAGACGTTTCAACCCGCAAATCGTCGACCTTTTCGCCATCATTGACTGGGTGGAAAGGAGTACCGCCTCCCTCCCGATTGTCGACTACAAGCGTCTCTTCTTCCGGCTAAAGTACATGTGGGCCTACCGCGCAATTGCGTTCCAGACCGCGATCACCGCGCCGACCTACCAACTCGCGAGCCCCATTCTGCAAAGCGTGTCGGAGAAGCTGCGCGCGAAGCATCTGCTCGGCATGCTTGCCGACCGGCGTCTGAAGCTTCCCATCCTCATGACCATGCTCAAGATCCATCCGTGGTTCTTTTACTGTTTTGTAAGACGCTTCAACCGCCGCTAACCAGCAGAATGCGCCATCTGGCCCATCATTCAATGTCGAGCGCGTTGGCCGTGCACGAGGCAGTGGAGCGGGCGCTTTCCATCATCCGTGAACGCTACGCCGATTTCGGTACGAACGGCTCGATAACCGATGTGCATGCTTGAGCGGCGCGCATGATCCTCTCCATTGAGCTGGGTCGAGGCGCTGATTCGAGGCGCGATCGTCTAGGCCCCATGCTTCATCGGATCTGTCACTTGTTACCCCAAGTTGTCGATGTGAGTGGATGAGTTGGGAAAGCGGCCAACGAGGGGAAGCGCCGGGAGCGCGCCAGTGCGCTCAAGCGATTACGAAATTGTCACTAAACTTGGGGCGGCCTTAAAGACTGCATCGATGTACCCGCAGAAGAGTTTGTGGAAGGAGTATGAGGGTAACCCCGTCCTAAGCGTCACTCGGACGGTTGGCACAGCACAGATGCGGTCCACGCCAAAGATGGCCATATCTTCGCACAGCTCTGGCATGTGGGCCGTCTGAGCCACACGAGCCTGCTTGGCGGCCAGCAGCCGGTGTCGTCATCGGCGCTTCAGGCCAAGGGCGTGAACGTGTTCATCGACAGCGGCGACGACGGCGTGCCGGGCTTTGTTCAGGCTTCCGAACCACGCGCACTCGCTCTCGACGAAATTCGCGAAATCGTGAACCAGTACCGCACGGCGGCGCGCAATGCGATCGAAGCCGGCTTCGACGGTGTCGAGTTGCATGCGGCGAACGGCTATCTCGTCAACCAGTTCATCGATTCCAACGCGAACACCCGCACCGACGAATATGGCTGCTCGGTCGAAAACCGCCTGCGCTTCCTCGACGGAGTCACGCGCGAACCCGTTGCCTGAGTGCCCGCCTGCGCGTCCACAGCGTCGCGACGAACTCGCCGGACGCGGCGCCGAGATCGGGAAGCTGTCGTATCGGGAAGGTGA
>NZ_JACFYJ010000215.1:0-2857 GCF_037126505.1 Paraburkholderia bengalensis | reverse complement strand
GAAGTACAGGCTGTCGGCGTCGGGCACGTCGCGCAGCTGCTCGCGCGTGATGTCGCCCGCGCCCGCACGCTCCACCTTGATCACGTCCGCGCCGAACCATGCCAGCAGCTGCGTGCAGGTCGGCCCCGACTGCACATGCGTGAAATCGAGAATGCGCACACCGTCGAGTGCTTTGCCCATGTTCTGTCCCCTCCGAGCATCAGGCGTCGGCTATTTTTCGATCGCCCGTGTTCTATACGGTATGTGATATATCAAATCGTCGCAAGCGCTTTCATGGACGTAAGGACAATCCCGAAAACCGCTTATCCGCCTTACCCAACAAGGCTCAGGCGACGTTTTCGAGCCCGCGGAACGGGTTTTGTAAAGGGAAAACCCCGATCGAGCCACATCTGATATATCACATACCATATTTCTACCCTGACCCGACCGCCCACTTTCGAGGAGACAGATGAACATTCACGAATATCAGGCGAAGGCGTTGCTGAGGGACTACGGCGTGGCCGTGCCGAACGGGCGCGTCGCGTTCACGCCGCAGGAGGCCGAAGACGCGGCGCTCGCCATCGGCGGCGAGACCTGGGTGGTCAAATCGCAGATCCACGCGGGCGGGCGCGGCGCCGGACGTTTCGCCGGCGATCCGAACGGCAAAGGTGGCGTGCGGGTCGTCCGGTCGGTCAGCGACGTCGGGCTGCATGCCGCGCAGATGCTGTCGCACGTGCTCGTCACCAAGCAGACGGGGCCGGCGGGCCGCGAAGTGAAGCGCGTCTATATTGAGGAAGGCTGCGCGATCGAGCGCGAGCTGTATCTCGGCATGCTGATCGACCGCGGCACGTCGCGCATCACGGTGATGGCGTCGACGGAAGGCGGCATGGAGATCGAGGACGTGGCCGCGCGCACGCCGGAAAAAATCCTCAAGGTCGCCATCGATCCCGCGACGGGCCTGCAACCCTTTCACGCGCGCCAGCTCGCTTTCCGTCGTGGCTTGACGGGCAAGCAGGTCAAGTCGGCGACGCAGTTCATCGCCAATGCGTATCGCGCGTTCGTCGAACTGGATGCGTCGATTGTCGAGATCAATCCCCTCGTCGTCACGCAGCAAGGCGACGTGATCGCGCTCGACGCGAAGATCAATTTCGACGACAACGCCCTCTTCCGTCATCCGTCCGTCGAAGCGCTGCGCGACGAAGCCGAAGAAGATCCCGCCGAACTCGAAGCCGCGAAACACGGCCTGAATTACGTGACGCTCGACGGCAACATTGGCTGCATGGTCAACGGCGCCGGCCTCGCGATGGCGACCATGGACATCATCAAGCTCTACGGCGGCGAGCCCGCGAACTTTCTCGACGTCGGCGGCGGCGCGACCAAAGAGCGCGTCGCAACCGCGTTCCGGCTGATTCTGCGCGACGAAAAAGTCGCGGGCATTCTCGTCAACATTTTCGGCGGCATCATGCGCTGCGATGTGATCGCCGAAGGCGTCGTGAGCGCGGCGCGCGAAGTGGATCTGCGCGTGCCGCTCGTCGTGCGGCTGGAAGGCACGAATGTCGAACTCGGCAAGCAGATCCTGCGCGATTCCGGCCTGCCGATCCTATCGGCCGATCATCTTGCGGACGCAGCGAGCAAGGTCGTGGCCGCAGTCAGGGAAAACAACGCGACGGAGGTGAGCTGACATGGCCGTACTGATCGATCGAAACACGAAAGTGATCTGCCAGGGCTTCACGGGCTCGCAAGGCTCGTTTCATTCCGAACAGGCGCTCGCGTACGGCACGCAGATGGTCGGCGGCGTGACGCCGGGCAAAGGCGGCACGACGCATCTCGGACTGCCCGTGTTCGACACCGTTGCCGATGCCGTCGATGCGACGCAGGCGAACGCATCCGTGATCTACGTGCCGCCGCCGATGGCCGCCGATGCGATTCTCGAAGCCGTCGATGCGGAAGTTCCGCTGGTGGTGTGCATCACAGAAGGCATTCCCGTCATCGACATGGTGCGCGTGAAGCGCGCGCTCGCCGGCTCGGCGACGCGCCTGGTCGGGCCGAACTGCCCCGGCGTCATCACGCCGGGCCAGTGCAAGATCGGCATCATGCCGGGCCATATTCACCGGCCGGGCAAGATCGGCGTCGTGTCGCGCTCGGGCACGCTGACTTACGAAGCCGTCGCGCAGACCACGGCGGCGGGCCTCGGGCAGACCACGTGCATCGGCATTGGGGGGGGACCCCGTGAACGGCACGAACTTCATCGACTGCCTGGAAATGTTTCTCGCCGACGACGACACGCACGGCATCATCATGATCGGCGAAATCGGCGGATCGGCCGAAGAGGACGCCGCGCAGTTCCTGAAGGATTCGCGCACGGCGAAGCCCGTGGTCGGTTTCATCGCCGGCACCAGCGCGCCGCCGGGGCGCCGGATGGGCCACGCGGGCGCGATCATCTCGGGCGGCAAGGGCACGGCGGGCGCGAAGATCGATGCGATGCGCTCGGCGGGCGTTCACGTCGCGCAATCGCCCGCCGCGCTCGGCGAAACGATGTTGCAGGCGATGCGTTGAAGTCGACGTATTGGGCTCGCCCGCGCGCGTGAGCCATGAAAAAAGCCAGCGGACTTTGCGCTCCGCTGGCTTCGATTCTTCAATGCGCTCCGACGCACGCGAATGCGTTCGCGCTCAATCGAGGAAATCGCAATTCGCTTCGACGAACGCCGCAAGACCGAGCGAGTGATCGCGCACGAGCCGCTCGGCGAGTTCGGTATCGCGCTTTTCCAGCGCCTCGATGATGCGCAGATGGTCGACGATCGAGCGCGACGCGCGGTCGCTCTGCGAAATCGTCATGCGGCGAATCGCGCGCACGTGGATGAAGATGTTCTTGATCGTG
>NZ_JACFYJ010000214.1:0-2889 GCF_037126505.1 Paraburkholderia bengalensis | reverse complement strand
CGGTTGCGAGTTCCCTGAAACCGCGTCCACGCGGACCGAGGGTCGGGAGTCGTCGCATCGGGCGGCATACTGAAATCATCATCAATGACGTATTGACAGTCTGGTTGCCCACACAACGTCAACTCGCGCACCCACTTACGAGTCTGGTAGCGGAGGTGCGTCGGCGATGCACGGGGGCCGTTGTCAGTTCACCGAGCCGCGATACTGTCGCTCGACGATGGACATCCCATAAGCGCGAAGAGGCAATGGAGCGGGTAAAAAATCCCAAATCGGCCATTGCACCAGGGAATTTTATAGTCGGGAACCCCCTCGACGTCGTCCAGATCGACCATACCCAAGCTGATCTTATTGTGGTCGACGACCTAATGAGACGCCCGTTGGGCCGTCCGTGGTTGTCGCTAGCGATCGATGTGGCCACGCGATGTGTGGTGGCTTTCTTTGTCGGCATTGACCGACCGAATGCCGCAACGGTCGCTTTGCTGCTCACGCGAATCGTACTGCCGAAAACGGAATGGCTCAGCAAGCTAGGCGTGCGAACGGACTGGCCCATGCATGGCATGCCGCGAGTGCTGCATCTGGATAATGCCGCTGAATTCAAAGGCAGGGCGTTGCGAATGGGGTGTGCCGAATATGGTGTCGAATTGATGTATCGACCAGTCGGCAAACCGCACTTCGGTGGGCACATTGAACGGCTGAACCGCACGCTTATGGAGCGCGTGCACGGTTTGCCAGGGTCAACTGGCTCGTCACCGAAAGGGCGCAAGGAGCGACGTTCCGAGCAACAGGCCGCATTGACCCTCCGGGAGTTTGAACAATGGTTGGCCCTCGAAGTCGGCCAGCGATATCACTACAGCGCCCATCGAGGCTTGCGTGGCGATACACCAGCTGGCAGATGGACGACGCTATGTGCGACCTCGCCTGTGCATGCGCTGTCAGGTGCTCCCGATGCACCCCTGCGATTTCTGTTGCATTTTCTTCCAGCGGCTCGCCGGACGATCCAACGCGATGGCCTTACGCTATTTCACATACGTTACTGGCACCCCATATTTACAGCATGGCGTGAGACCGACCACGACGTCATAGTTCGCTATCACCCGGAGGATCTCTCTCGCATCTATGTAAAGGTTGCGCGGCATGATTTTATCGAAGTGCGATATGCGGATCTGAGGCGCCCCGCCATTTCACTTTGGGAACAAAGAGCAGCAATGAAGCACCTGCGGGAGCAAGGCCAACGAACCATTTCGGAGGTCATGATGTTCCACACGATTGAAGAACAGCGCAGCCTGGTGGATCGCGCACAGAGGGCGACTCGAAGCATAATGCGGCGCCGCTTGCCAAAGACGCGCGGCCGGCCTCGATCTGAGCTTCTTCCTGCAAGGCTGGACGATAAATGCGAGTCTCAAACCGAGCCGATTGATTATAGCCAACCAATATCGGCGTACGACGTCGAGCAATGGTGACCAGTCAATGAAGCCCACGCCATTTTCACATCTGCTGCCTCCCGTGCGCGCGCAAGCGGAACTCGACGTCGAGGCTCGCATCAACTGCCTTTGGGGAAATCGCTGGATCGACTATCCACGGGCGAACCAGGCATTGCAGGAACTCGAAAGACTACTTACTCTTCCCCGCCGTGAGCGCATGCCATGCATGCTGCTGCATGGTGATTCTAATATTGGCAAAACTCAGATCATCGCCAAGTTCCGCCGACATCATCCCGATACGTTCGACGCCGAACGGGGAGTGGAAATCCGTCCCACGATCGCAATGCAGATGCCACCGACGCCAGATCAGCATCGCTTCTATTCGGCACTGTTATTCGAGGTTGGCGCGCCGCATAACGCCGCCGCAAGCGTTACTGTCCTTGAACGGCTTGCGCGGGATCTTCTGCGTCGAATGGCCCCGCGCATGTTTATGATTGATGAGGTCCGCCATCTTTTGGCGGGCTCATATCGCGAGCAGCGCGCTTCGCTCAATCTGCTCAAATTCCTTGCAAATGATCTCCAGGCCAGCATGGTATTGGTCGGCACCCAGGACGCCGTGATCGCCCTGCAGACTGACGCACAGATGGTCAGCCGCTTTAGGCCTTTCGAAGTGCCGCGCTGGCAAGAGAGCGATGCGTTCCGGCGCTTGCTGGCGGCGTTCGAGCGTGTCCTGCCGTTGCGCCTGCCGTCCGAGTTGGCGCAGCGAGAGATCGCGCAGTATGTCCTTGCCACAAGTGGTGGTCTAACGGGTGAGATATCCAGAATCATCAACGCGGCTGCAGAACTCGCGATCCGGAGTGGCCACGAAGCAATCAGGCTCGAGCATTTAAAAGATGTCACCTCTACAAGCGCGGGTTAACTTTCGCCCTTGGCCATATGCGCCGCGTCCTTTTGACGATGAGGCGTTCGGCAGCTGGTTCGGCCGCGTAGCGAGTCGCTACCAGGTGACTGTCGAGATGGCCTGGGAAATCAATGGACTTGGCCCGTTGCCAGCTTTGACCAGTGTGGGATGGATACTATTCGCCCCGTTGGACGAATCTGCGCTCGATAAGCTGGCCGCGCTCGCGCGCATTGACGCTGCGACCATTGCGAGCATTCAGACGCCGGACTCATGGATGGTGGCGAGAAGGCGATTGCCTTTTTGCTTTCGATGCCTGGTCATCAACCCGGTTGATGTGAGCACGCCCTACTGGAAGCGGGCTTGGCTGAACCCGTCCATTATCGAATGCTGCGAGCATGGCGCACAACTCGAAACGGCCCCATCCTCGGTGTTGCGCCGCGCGGGAAACATGCAGCAGTTGATATCAAGCGTCGGCAGATATCGCAGAGACGCGGTCAAACGGCGATTTAGAAGAGGTCGCTAGCGCAATTAATCGTCCTGCTAGCAGAAATAGTCGACCTCAACAGC
>NZ_JACFYJ010000213.1:0-2902 GCF_037126505.1 Paraburkholderia bengalensis | reverse complement strand
GTCCTTCCAGCTGCTCGGGTTGCGGTCGCCTTCGACGTTCAGCGGCGCCAGCACTTCGCCGCACAGTTTCGCGGATTCTTCGAGGACGGCCTGGGCCGTTTCCAGACCCGCTTCTTCAAAGCCGGGCAACTTGGCGATGTCGTCGATCGCGCTCAATTCCTCGAGCACGAACAGCATTTCTTTGACGGGGGCGATGTAACTCATGGTGGATCTTCCAATCTGTCGGTCAGTGGATCACTGCCTCGACGCATCGAAAGAAACGTGGCCAGGCGGTGACTATGCCTGACGATCGTACCGGGATCTCTCTCCCCCGCGCTGTCCAAACCGGCCCGCCTAGTGACAAATCTGGCCACGCCCGTCGGCGCCAGTGCCCTGTCAGGTCATCACCCGGCCCGGGCGGGCCGCCGGTAGGTGCCGGGCGTGCTGCCCGTCCAATGACGAAACGCGCGGTGAAAGGCGCTCGGATCGTCGAAGCCGATGTCGCCGGCGATGACGGCGATCGGGTCGTGGGTATCCGTCAGACGCTGGATCGCGATGTCGCGCCGCAGCTCGTCCTTGAGCAGCTGGAACGTCGTCTCTTCGGACGACAGGCGCCGGCACAGCGTGCGCACCGAGCAATGCAGGTTCTTCGCGGCCTGATCGATGGTAGGCAGATCGGGCAGCTCGCCCGCGAGAAACTGCCGGACGCGATGACTGACGAGCTGCTCGCTGAACGACTCGAAAATCCACTCGCCGGGCGAACGCGCGAGGAATTTGCGCAGGTTGCGCTTGCTCTGCCGAATCGGCATGTCCAGAAACGCCGCGCTGAAACGCATCAACGTGGCGTCGCGGCCGAAACGCACCGGGCCGGAAAAGAAATAGCGGTGATCGGAGGCGTGCGGCGGCTGCGGGCACGCGAAATCGACCTGCAACAGCGGTATTTTCTGGCCGATCAGCCATGACGACACGCCGTGCGCGAGCTTGAGCGTCAACTCCTGACCGAGCGGCCCGATGTTTCCATACGCGACGCTCGGACGCAGCTCGACCTGCGCCATCAGATCGTTGCGACGCGACTCGAACCGAAAGTCGTCGAGCACGATATGAAAAAACTGGCCGAAGCGGTGGAGCGCGGTGTCGAGGTTCGGCGCGTCGAGCAAACTGAGGCAAAGAAACTTGAGCGTGCCGCTGCGCAGAGGACGGCTGAAGATGCCGGGCATCTCGTCGTCGAGTTCGATTGCAAGCGTGCGATAGAGCGTCGAGAACTGTTCTTCCGTCACGCGCGCGCCGGGCGCGCCCCGCAGCTCGGGCGTGATGCCCGCCTGCTCGAGATAGCGCTGCGTGACATCGGGCTGCGCGCCGGCGGCGGCAAGAAAGCCATTGATGAGCGAGATGGGAACGGTTGCGCTCGGCGCGTGCATGCTTTTGAGTGGTTCGGTGCGATGTGATCCGGCATGAGCCGGGATGCCCAAAACGCCCTTTCCGAACGGAACAGGTTGTGTCTGCTGGTCCGGATTGCCGACATAAACATAACAGACTTTGCCTGTGCGATTGCGAAAGACACCGCCTGGCAACGGGAATCCAATGAACGCCCAGTTTTTTCCAGCGGCTCTCAAGGAGTTGGCACGGCAAAGCTTTGTGTGTCTTGTATCCCGATCCCGTAACGGGATATGCGCCGAAAACCGTGCGACGGATGAGCGGCCGGAAGGATGGATAGCCGTGCCGCCGACAGTTGGGCGACGGCGGTCCGAACAGGGATGGCGACGCGAACTTCGGTTATCCCGCTGGCAGCGCCTGGCAGGACGATGGTCGCAATGTGACGTCGATGACGATCATTCGCGATCGTCGACGAGCCAAAGTGGTGGGCCGTGTTGGGTTCGAACCAACGACCAAAGGATTATGCTTGCCACTTCGGCTTTCGCCGCCCGTTTCCGGTTCGTGGTCTGGACTCTGTCTTGCCTTTCGGCCTTCCCGTCGAGTCTCTACACGTTCCCTCCCGCGAGGGCTTCGCTCGGCGTTGGCATAGCGCATAGACGCGCCTTAGCGTTCACCGAATTTGAGAAGTTCTACTTCAAGGCAGAGCTAACTTACCTTGAGCAACCCATTAGAAGCGCCCCATGCCGTCAAGACGGTGTAGGAGCGCCTCGCCAAGTCCTCTGCTCTAACCGACTGAGCTAACGGCCCACAGCCTTGTATTTTCGCATACTGACAACGGTACAGCAAACGCCCGCTGTCGTTGACCGCGTGCGATCCGTGCGCGCCAAGCGATGCGCCTGGTTGCGCAAACACGTATTCGCCAAGGCTTTTTCGGTGGGGTTCACGGGAGAACCAGGCGGCATAGTCAATCTCGCCCGCTCGTTGCGCATTCGAGGTCGCGTAACAGCCTCCGTGCGCGCTGCCTGATCGCCTCGACGTCGAGGCCGGCGAAATCGGTGCGGCGCTGAAGTGCGTGCAGATAACGTTGCAGCACCTGCGGCGCATCTTTGCATTGGGCCATGTGCTCGACGAGACGAATTTCGTCGTCCGTGCCCCAGTTCCCGTACGGCCGGGCGCGTGCTGCGACGACCACGCGCATTCTGTTCCTGAAGTCCGTTTCGAGCGTGTCCGCCAGTTGCGTCAGGACGTGATACGGAAACCGTTCGGGCGCGGCGGCGCATTCTTGAGCGGCCGCGTGCCGCGCCTGATCGATGAGACCCTGAACGACGATGTGTTTTGCGCGAGCCTCCTTGATGCCGCGCTCCAGCAAAGCGGCGATTCGCCCGTAGAGGGAAGCGGTTCTGGCGTTCGGCTTCCGATTGGCAGCGTCGATCTCGCGCGCACGCCTGATCAGCGCTTCGCGCGCAAGTTTGCTGTCCGTTTGGCTCGATTCTGTCTCGTGCATGGCCGCTCCAAAGATCAAACCTCGACGTCGCTCGGGCGTCCGCGC
>NZ_JACFYJ010000212.1:0-3021 GCF_037126505.1 Paraburkholderia bengalensis | reverse complement strand
CGATGCGCGCGCCTTCGAGATGTGATTCTGCGCGGCCATGCTCATGCCGAGATCGAGGATGCTGAAGTAGCCGATCAGCGTCCACACGAGGCTGATCACGCCGTACCGTTCGACGCCCAGCAGCCGGATATACGACGGCACCGTGACGAGCGAAACGAACGTCGGCAAGACCAGTCCGATCAGGTTGATCACTACGTTTCTGAGGATGCCTTTGTCCATCGGAGTCCTGTGGTGTCGTTCATGTGTTGGCGTAGCGTGTGGGTGGAGAAAGCTAGGTGTTCGCTGACGGTTTCCAGCGATACATCAGCACTTTGCCGCGCGCGTCTTCCTCGACGAACACGAGATACTCGCCGTCGTTGCGGCGGTAAGCGCTGATGCCGTTGGGCACGTCGACCCAGCCCGACGCGCGGCCCACTTCCGGGCCCGGCTGCATCGTGCCGACGGGCGTGCCCGTGTCGCGGTCGTAGACGTGCACGGTGCTCACGGGCTCGACGGCGAACACGTACTTGCCTTCGACGGTGAGGCCGATCAGCGTCGAGACGGGCTTTGCTTTCGTATCCCACGGCAGCGGCAGCGTGTAGCGCGCAACGGGATTGCCGCTGGACCATTTGTCGTAGCGCACCAGCACGCGGCCCACCTCTTTCCAGAAGCCGCGATCGAACGGCGCGTCGGCCGTGTAGCCCGTCACGTACATCGAGTCGGTTTGCGGGTCGTAGATCGCGCGTTTGACTTCCGTGAACGGCGGCGGCACTGCGTAGGACGTCATGTCGGCATACGAGTAGACGGGATTGCCCTTCGCATCGAGCCCGCCGAAGCGAAACCGGTTGATGCCCTTCGAGTCGCGCGCGCGCCAGATATCGCCGCTGGTGTCGACCCACCAGCCCCAGCCGCCCGCGAGGTGCGTGCCCGTCGTGTTCGGCGTGAATTCGTCGGCGTCGAACCGGCCGTTGCCGTTCGCATCGCGCCAGATCCAGTCGCCGCCCTTCGGCGCGTTCGGCACCTTCAGCACGGCGCGCTCGCGGCCGGCGATGAAGCCGGAAGGCGTGGCCGTCTCGCCATCGCGGCCGCCGTCGAACCGATAGATCTTCAGGTGGTCCGCGTACATGTCCGTCAGGAACAGGAACGTGCGGCCCTTCAGCTTGCGGGCGATGGGCAGGCCCGGCCACTGGTCGGTGGTGAACACGGGATCGTCGGGATAGCGGAAGCGGTTGGTGAGGAAGCCCGCGTAGGTCCATTGCTGGCCTGGCGGTTTCGACAGGTCCAGTTCGAAGCGCTTGTTGCCCGTAAAGACGCTATCGGGCCGCGACGGGTCCATCCACGCGCCGTCGACGAACAGCAGCCCTTCGACCTGCCACACACGTCTGCCGTCGGGCGCATAGCTTTCGAGCGTCGCGCCGAGGCCCGCGCCCGTCGGCTCGAAGCGCGGACCGATGCCGTTGGTCGACACATAGACATTGCCTCGCGCATCGACGCCGACACCTGTGAGCCCGTTGAAGCGCTGCGCGCCGGGACGGCCCGCGACACCGGAAAAAATCCCGCCGCGCTCGCCGAGCGTGGAACTGAGCGCGTAGCCGCCGTTGCGTTTGCTGAAGAACAGCACCTGCTGGCGCGGGCCGTTGTCGGCGATCAGCACGCGGCCCTGATTGTCGACGGCGATATCGACGGCGACGGTATCGTCGGGAAGCGGCAGCGCGTCGTTCAACGGCTCACCGCCGGCGTCAAGATGCGCGACCTTCGGATGAGGGCCGAGCGTTGCCGTCAGCACCCACAACGTGCCGTCGCTCGCGCGCGCGATGCGGCCTGGCGCCGGCACGCTCCATTGCGCCTTGCGCTGCATCGATGCCGCGTCGTATACCTCGATGCGGTTCTGCGACGCGTTCAACGCATAGAGCGTCGTGCTCGCAGCGGGCCCGTTGATATCGCCGCGCGTGCTCATCGGCACGTCGCTGACGAGCTGAAACGCGGCGGCTGCCTTCGCATGCGGATCGATGCTGCTCACGGCGGGCTGGAAGGCAGCGACGCGTTTCGTATCGCCGATCTCGCGCCGCGAGATGCCGTACCATTGGCGCCCCTGTTCCGGCCACACGCCGGCGCCGACGAGATGCCCCTTCTCGTTGCCGACGCCGACGGCTACAAACGCATAGCGACCGTTGATCGCGATTGCATTGCCGCCGCTGTTGCCCCAGCCGTGCGTGCCGCCTGCGAAGCCCAACATCTTGCCGTTCTGATAGACGCTGGATTCGGCGCCGCTCTCGTCCCAAGGCGCGTTGGTGTAGACCTTCCCATCGGGCGATACCGCGATCGCGGTGATGTTGATCTGCGTCCAGCTGCCGTCGCCGAAGCCGAACGTATTGCCGATCCATGACGTCTGCACGTTCAGCGCGGGTTCGGCGAACGCATGCAGTGTCGCGAGAAAGGCGAACGCGCACATCGCGCGGGCAAGCGTGAGTCGGGACAACGCAGGTTCTCCATCGAAGCGGGATCAAGGCGGTAAGCCATTCGCCGGAACACGCGCAATCGTCAATGCGCAATGCTCCTGCCGGCGCTTAACGGTAATTGCAAAGAATGCAGGACGAAATTCCCAAATAATTCAAAATTATTCGCGCATTGGATCGTCAGAAAAGAAATTTGGAAAAAAATCATGTTGCATTTTTTGTGCAATTTTTTTGGAAGAAAGATCGCTACGTACGATGCCTTGCGCATTCCGATAGTTCTTAAAGTCTTGCAGCATGCTTTGTTTGAAGGCGTAGTGAATTGCATCCGCGAATGAAAGTCCGAATTTTTATATCGAAACGGTTTTGTTTATTTAATTCGTGTTTTTAGCCGATTTTATTTAACCGAGAATCGAACAACACTTTGCCGACTTTATGGTGATCGCCTTGCGACACCGTCTATGGCCCTTTGAATGCCGCATCAGGCGCATACACGGACGTTCATGACAGCCAGCACCCTGCCCGCAACGCCTTCTCACAACCGACGCATCGTCCAGCTCGACGGCCTGCGCGCGATCGCGGTGCTCGC
>NZ_JACFYJ010000211.1:0-3081 GCF_037126505.1 Paraburkholderia bengalensis | reverse complement strand
CCCGCGAGCCGTCCGCTCGTCGCGCGCAATGGGCTCGGCTCGGCGTTCGTCGATCCGGCGTTGCGCCTGTTGCAGCATGGCGGCGCCGCGATCCGGCTCGGCGCGCGGCTCGATGCCGTCGAGTTCGCCGGCGCACAGGCGCCGCGCGCGGCCGCGCTGCGTCTGAACGGCGGTGAGCGCATCGAGATCGGGGCGAGCGAGGCCGTGGTGCTCGCGGTGACGCCCGATGTCGCGCGGGCGCTGGTGCCGGACGTGCCGACGCCGCGGCACTTTTCGGCCATCGTGACGGCGCATTTCGCAGTCGAGCCGCCGCTCGGCCATCCGCCGCTGATGGGGCTCGTCAACGCGACGGCTGACTGGCTGGTCGCCGCTGACGGCCGGTTGTCGGTGACGGTCTATGATGCCGGCAATCTTGCCGACGCGCCGCGTGACGAACTCGCGCGCAAGCTGTGGGCGGACGTCGCGCAGGTGACGGGGCTCTCGGCGGATCTGCCGCTCAGGTGGCAACTGGGCGTCGAGCCGCACGCGACCTTCGCCGTGCAACCCGACGACGAGATGCGCCGCCCGGCCACGCGCACTCGCTGGAACAATCTGATGCTCGCAGGCGACTGGACGGCAACCGGTCTGCCGCCGGGCATCGAAGGGGCGATCCGCTCGGGCCAGAAGGCCGCGGATACGCTATTGAACGAACCGATGGAACGCCGATGAACGATTTATCCCTGACCCAGACGCTGGGCGAAACCCTGCCGCAAACGCTGATCGACGATCATGCGCCCGTCGCCGCCGCGCTGGCCACGGGCGCCGCGCCCGTCGACGCGCTCGACGCCGCCGTTGCGCGCGCCACGGACGCGATCCTCGCCGCGCAAAAGGACGACGGCCACTGGGTCTACGAACTCGAAGCCGACGCGACCATTCCCGCCGAATACGTGCTGCTCGTCCATTACCTCGGCGAAACGCCGAATGTCGAGCTCGAACAGAAGATTGCGCGCTACCTGCGCCGCATCCAGCTGCCGGGCGGCGGCTGGCCGCTGTTCACGGACGGCGCGATGGACGTCAGCGCGAGCGTCAAGGCGTACTTCGCGCTGAAGATGATCGGCGACGCGGAAGACGCCGAGCACATGAAGCGTGCGCGCGAAGCGATTCTCGCGAACGGCGGCGCGGAGGCATCGAATGTGTTCACGCGCATTCTGCTCGCGCTGTTCGGCGTCGTGACGTGGTACGCGGTGCCGATGATGCCCGTCGAAATCATGCTGCTGCCCAAGTGGTTCCCGTTTCATCTCTCGAAGGTGTCGTACTGGGCGCGCACGGTGATCGTGCCGCTGCTGGTGCTGAACGCGAAGCGGCCCGTCGCGCGCAATCCGCGCGGCGTGCGCATCGACGAACTGTTCCGCGGCGCGCCCGTCACCACGGGTCTGCTGCCGCGCTCGGGGCATCAGAGCAAAAGCTGGTTCGCGTTCTTCCGCGCCGTGGACGGTGTGCTGCGCGTGACGGACAGCCTGTTCCCGAAGGCGTCGCGCGAGCGCGCGATCAAGGCGGCCGTCGAGTTCGTCGACGAGCGTCTGAACGGCGTGGACGGCCTCGGCGCGATTTTCCCGGCGATGGCCAACTCCGTGATGATGTACGACGTGCTCGGCTATCCCGCCGATCACCCGAATCGCGCGATCGCCCGGCAATCGATCGACAAACTGCTCGTCATTCACGACGACGAAGCCTATTGCCAGCCGTGCCTGTCGCCCGTATGGGACACGTCGCTCGCGGCGCACGCGCTGCTCGAAACGGGCGACGCGCGCGCCGAACAGGCCGCGGAGCGCGGTCTCGAATGGCTGCGTCCGCTGCAGATTCTCGACGTGCGCGGCGACTGGATTTCGCGCCGTCCCGACACGCGTCCCGGCGGCTGGGCGTTCCAGTACAACAACGCGCACTATCCGGACGTCGACGATACAGCCGTGGTCGTGATGGCGATGCATCGCAGCGCGGCGCTGACGAAGTCGGACGTCGACAACGAAGCGATTGCGCGCGCCCGCGAGTGGGTGGTCGGCATGCAGAGCAGCGACGGCGGCTGGGGCGCGTTTGAGCCGGAGAACACGCAGTACTACCTGAACAACATTCCGTTCTCGGATCACGGCGCGCTGCTCGATCCGCCGACAGCCGACGTCTCCGGCCGCTGCCTGTCGATGCTTGCGCAACTCGGTGAAATGCCCGCGACCAGCGAACCCGCGCGCCGCGCGTACGACTATCTGTTGAAAGAGCAGGAGGACGACGGCAGCTGGTACGGCCGCTGGGGCATGAACTACATCTACGGCACATGGACGGCGCTATGCGCGCTCAACGCAGCGGGCATGTCGCATGAAGACGCGCGCATGAAGCGCGCCGCGCAGTGGCTCGTGTCGGTCCAGAATGCGGACGGCGGCTGGGGCGAAGACGGCACCAGCTACAAACTCGACTATCACGGCTACGAAAAGGCCCCGAGCATCCCGTCGCAAACGGCGTGGGCGCTGCTCGGACTGATGGCGGCCGGTTACGTCGATCACCCCGCTGTCGCGCGCGGCATCGACTATCTGAAAGCCGAACAGCGCGACCACGGCCTGTGGGACGAAGAGCGCTTCTCGGCGACGGGCTTCCCGCGCGTGTTCTATCTGCGTTACCACGGCTATCGCAAGTTCTTCCCGTTGTGGGCGCTCGCGCGCTACCGTAATCTCACGCGCGCGGGCGAAAAGCGCGTCGCCGTCGGCATGTGATGGCGGCGCGGCCGAATCTGATGAACGCGCAGCGGCCGGTCATCGCCGTGACGGGCATGGCTTTCGAGGCGCGCATCGTGCGCGGCAAGGGCGTCGAGGCGGTGTTCGCGGCGCGCGCCGATCTGCTCGAACGGGCGTTGAACGAGGCGGTGGCGCGCGGTTGCGCGGGCATCGTCAGTTTCGGCACGGCGGGCGGGCTCGCGCCCGACCTCGCGCCCGGCACGCTGATCGTCGCCAGCAGCGTGCACAGTCCGCTGGGTATCGTCGAAACCGATCTGCACTGGTCGGCGCGCATTGCGACCGCGCTCGGCGCGACGCCGCTCGCCGCGAAGCTGCGGCGCGG
>NZ_JACFYJ010000210.1:0-3100 GCF_037126505.1 Paraburkholderia bengalensis | reverse complement strand
TTGAGCCTCAGTTGATGCAGCGAGCAGATACCGTCAGCGTCGCCGTTAAACACATCGAATTGAGCCACCTGTCACTCCATTGGAGGGAAGATCGGGCGTTATCACTTGTGCGCCAGCTTGCAGCGCGGCCGCACACTGTTGCGCGTGTGACGCCCCTAACTCGAAATAGGCCAGCGTACGTCTGCGCCAGTGCCTCACACGTCCAATCTTGCGTTCGAGCAGATGTGCGGCAGCCAGTTTCGCTCTAACGGTAGCGCGAATGCTTTGATAGAAATGCAGCAGGCCCTCATCGACGGGATCGTGCATCGACTCGGCATACGTATCGAGAAGCACGGCTCCGATCTTGGGGGCGCCCAGGCGCTCGCATTCGAGCGCGAGAAAGCCCACCTCATCGAGGGTATCGATAGTCCGCAACCGCTCTGAAAATTCAAGGCAATCGATGATCGCGACGGGCCGTGTCAGGCAAACATGCTCAGGTCGTAAATCGCCATGACATTCCCTGATCCAACCGTCCGCGACACGCAATCCCAGGCGGTCCGCAAGTGCGGCCAGCAACACGCGCTGTATGCTGCACAGTCGCCGCACGTCAGCGGATCGACGGGGCATGATGCGGGCAAGCACCGTATCGTTGTGCGCAATCTCTAACCCGAAGTGCTGATGGTAGGCGGATGCACTCAGGCCCGACCGAGGCAGCGAACGATAGAAGGCGCTGAGTCTTCGAACAATCCTCACGATATCGTTGTCCTTGACCGCGCCGCGCGCGAGCATGCGGTCAAGCATCAATCCGGCCGGCAATCGACGCATCTTGAGTAGCCAGTCGACCACCTTTCCCGATCCACCCACGCGCATTACGCCATTGCCGCAGAGCGTCAGCGGCACCACACGCAGATAGACCGACGGCGACAAACGGCGGTTCAAACGAAGCTCCGTCTCGCAGTTTCGTCGTCGTGCAGCGATGCTGCGCAAATCGATCGCCGGGTAGCGACCGGGCTTCTTGAGCTTCCAGGCATGCCGCGCAGTGAGAAACACCCACGACAGATGCGTCTCGATCACGTCCACGCGATGCGTCCGGTCAGGCCACGCATCACGCTCACGCAGCCGTCCGATCTTTTGCTCAGACGACAAGCCGGCTGCAGCGCATTGCTTACGCCTGGGTTTGCGCTTGCGAATGCCAACACGCGTTGTCTTCAGCATATCGGCCATCCGTGCTTCAACGTGTCGCCGGTTCATCGTCCATACGCGGTCTAACTGCCTACATAAAATGCGTCTCGGCGCTTCCTTCACGCCTGAGCCAGCCGGCCGCCGGTTCGAGTGGCTCGAGCGCGCTGGTCTCATCGAGGTGAAAGAGCGCGTCGAACTGTGACGCGAGCGAGGCTTCGAAATAGTGACTCTGCCGCTCCATCTGCGGCAGATACAGCACGCCAATCGCCCGTTCGAGCAGGGGTTCGTCGAGCGCGCGGGAACTGTCGTCCTGCATCGGCAGGAAGAAACGGTCATAGCCCGTGGTGTGGAACAGATGCTCCCAGCTATCGGCCAGCGCCGGACGGACCCATTTCTGCTCGACCTCGCCGTCCCATTGCGAGGCCGCCGACACATGTCCGGTATACGTCGTGAATCCGACCAGCAACGCGCGATCGTGTGCGTTCTCGCGCACGATCTGGCCCAGGTTCCACTCCCCGCGGCGCCGCGACTCCGTTGCGCGGGCATCGCCAAGATGCGAGTTGTGCGCCCAGACGACCACCTTGCTGCTGACGCCACGCCGCACGCGGTAGCGCGCCAGCGCGAATAGCATGCTGGCCATGTGGGCGTAACGCAGATTCCACGTGTTCAGCCGGCTGCTGAACATCCCGCGGTAGTATGCTTCGGCGTTGACCACCACCTGCGCGTTCTGCTCGGCGAAGAACTGTGCGTCGAGCGCGTCGGTGCCGTCGTGCGCAAGATAGTCAGACTCGACGGCACGCAATTCGAGCAGTTGCCGCACCGCGCCAGCCTGAGCGGCAGGACGGGCGCCAAGCGCCGCCGCGTAGCCATAGGCCTGCGGCTCACGCACATGGTCCAGTGCCGCGTAGCGCCTGCGCGCAAGTGCGGCCTCTTCCGGGTCCACACCCTCGAGATACCGGATGACCGCGTCCGCGGAACGGTAGAGGCTGTATAGATCGAGACCATAAAAACCCACCCGCTTCTGCCGTGGCCGCGTCGCGTTGATTCTGCGCAATGCCGCAATGAACTCGCGCACTTCCCGGTTGCGCCACATCCAGACGGGGAAGCGCTCGAAGTCATCGAGTGCAGACGAGGCGTCGTCGGTCCCTTCGCCCTGTACGAAGCGGTCGACACGCCATGCGTCCGGCCAGTCACCTTCAATGGCGACGGTGTCGAAGCCACATTCGGTGATCAGGCGCAGCGTGATTTCCGCACGCATGCGATAGAATTCAGCCGTGCCGTGGGTGGCCTCGCCAAGCAGGACCAGGTCCCGGACACGCGCCATTTCCAGAAGTGCATCGTAGTCCATGTTATCTCCCGTCAGACGCTGTCCAAGCGCGCGAACGGCAAGAAACGGTGTTTTGGATCGCTGCATGATGAGGTTCCTCCCTGCGGAATACGGGACTCGCGCGGCGAAAGGGCGTCAGGCGAACAGGGTGCGGCTCGCGCGACACACGCGCAACTGTGCCGGATCAGGCCGTACCGTCCTGCACCGAAGCATGGCTAACGCCGCCATCATCACCGCCCGATGCGATCGGTTGCCAGGCCTGCGCGGCGGCGAGGCAGGTTCGCACGTCGGCGTCGCTCGTCTGGGTGAAGTCGTCGTAGAACTGGCCGATACCCATGAACCAGTCGGGCTGCATCACGCAAACGAAGTCATCCGCTATCGACTCAAAGGGGGCTTCGGCTCCCGCCGGGCACACGGGCACAGCGACAACGATCTGCTTCGGGTGCCGTCTGCGCAATGCGTTGAGCGCCGCGTGCATCGTTGATCCCGTCGCCATGCCGTCATCCACGACAATCACGGTTTTGTCCTCGACCCCGGCAGGCGGCTGCTCCCCCCGGTAGGCCAGCTCGCGGCGATGTAGCTCGATGCGTTCACGCTCGATGGCTTCCTCGA
>NZ_JACFYJ010000020.1:0-105640 GCF_037126505.1 Paraburkholderia bengalensis | reverse complement strand
CCCTGTGCGGGGCGGCACCTACTTTCTTTGCCGCCGCAAAGAAAGTAGGCAAAGAAAGCGGGCTCACACCGCCAATCCTTGTCACTTACCCACGGGCTCGCAACGTCCCCGTCCTTCTTTCGTTCGCGCTTTTGCAATCGCGAGCTGCCAACGCAGCTGCAGGCGCCTCACCCATTCGCGCGTCCGCATAGCGGCACACACTGAGAAAATCACATGCCCCGTGCGGCAAACTCTGTGTAGCCCTTCGCGCCACACATGACACCACCGCTTCGCGATGAGTTCGAGCGCTGCCGTGTACGGCAAGCCGACCTGCACATCGTTTGACGCGAAGGGGCGGTGAAACGCCGGTGCGTCTGATTGTTGCGCGGGAGCATGAAGCGGGTGAGACATACGGCGAGCACGTTGGCGACTGACGCCAGCTGGCGCGTTGCCTTGTGAAGTGTGGGCACGTGGAGAGCCCGTGGGTAGGTACAAGTACTGGCGGTGTGAGCGGCTTTCTTTTGCCTGCTTTTCTTTGCCGCTGCAAAGAAAAGTAGGTGCCGCCCCGCACAGGGGCAACGCCTGCGCCGCGAGGCGCCATCGCGGATGCCCGCGCAAAGGGGGCAACACACAACGGCAACACCCGCGCCGCGCCGCCGCTAACCCAGATAACAGCAAAAACCAAAAGCCCAAAACAGGCGTCGCAGACAAAAACCAAAGAAGGACACCCACCACCATGACAGACCTGCGTAGCAAACTAAACGATCCGACGCTGCTGCAAGCAAAGGCGTACATCAACGGCGAATGGCAAGACGCCGACAACAAGGAAACCTTCGAGGTGCTGAACCCGGCAACGGGCGCGACGATCGCACACGTCCCCCGCATGGGCGCACAGGAAACGCGCCGCGCCATCGAAGCGGCAAACAAGGCATGGCCCGCCTGGAAGGCGAAGACGGGCAAGCAGCGCGCGGAAATCCTGCGTAAGTGGAACGACCTGATGCTCGCGAACGCCGACGACCTCGCGTTGATTCTCACCACCGAACAGGGCAAGCCGCTCGCCGAAGCAAAGGGCGAAATCGGCTATGCGGCCTCGTTCCTCGAATGGTTCGGTGAAGAAGCCAAACGCGTCTACGGCGATACGATCCCCACGGTCGCCAACGACAAGCGCATCGTCGTCACGAAAGAGCCCGTCGGCGTCTGCGCCGCGATCACGCCGTGGAATTTCCCGGCCGCGATGATCACCCGCAAGGTCGGGCCCGCGCTCGCCGCCGGCTGCCCGATCGTCGTCAAGCCCGCCGAAGCCACGCCCCTCTCGGCGCTCGCGCTCGCCGTGCTGGCCGAACGCGCAGGCGTGCCCGCGGGCGTGTTCAGCATCGTCACGGGCGACCCGAAGCCGATCGGCGCCGAAATGACGGGTAACACCACCGTGCGCAAGCTGTCGTTCACGGGATCGACGCCCGTCGGCCGCCTGCTGATGGCGCAGTGCGCGCCGTCGGTCAAGAAGGTCTCGCTGGAACTGGGCGGCAACGCGCCCTTCATCGTGTTCGACGATGCCGATCTCGACGCGGCCGTCGAAGGCGCGATCGCATCGAAGTATCGCAACAGCGGTCAGACCTGCGTGTGCACGAACCGCTTCTATGTGCACGACCGCGTATATGACGCGTTCGCAGAAAAGCTCAGCGCCGCCGTTGCAAAGCTCAAGGTCGGGTTCGGTACCGAGCAAGGCGTCCAGCAAGGCCCGCTGATCAACGAAGCGGCCGTGCTCAAGGTCGAATCGCATATCGAAGATGCGCTCGGCAAAGGCGCGCGCATCGTGACGGGCGGCAAGCGTCACGCACTCGGCCACGGCTTCTTCGAGCCGACCGTACTCGCCGACGTCACGCCCGACATGAAAGTCGCCCGCGACGAAACGTTCGGCCCGCTCGCGCCGCTGTTCCGCTTCTCGTCCGACGACGAAGTGGTCGCAATGGCCAACAGCACCGAGTTCGGCCTCGCATCGTACTTCTACAGCCGCGACATCGGCCGCATCTGGCGCGTCGCGGAAGCGCTCGAGTTCGGCATGGTCGGCATCAACACGGGCGCGATCTCGAACGAAGTGGCGCCGTTCGGCGGCGTCAAGCAGTCGGGCCTGGGCCGCGAAGGCTCGCACTACGGCATCGACGAGTATGTCGTGATCAAGTACATGTGCATCGGCGGCGTGTAAGTCTCGCTGCACGCTCGATCAATGAAAACAGCCGGATGCCTCGCGGCATCCGGCTGTCCTGCATCACGCTGTCCGAATCAGAACCCCGCTGTCTCGCCCGCGTGATACGACGATCTCACGAGCGGTCCCGACACGACCTCCCTGAAGCCGAGCTTCAGTCCCGCCTCTCTGAACGCATCGAAGGTCTGCGGCGTGACATACCGCTTCACGGGCATATGAAACTTCGACGGCGCGAGATACTGCCCAATGGTCAGCACATCGACGTCATGCTCGCGGATGTCGCGCATCGTTGCCAGCAGTTCGTCGTCGCGCTCGCCAAGCCCGACCATCAAGCCCGTCTTCGTGACCACGCGATCATTTGCCCGCTTCACGCGCGCAAGCAGCGCCAGCGATCCCCGATAATCCGCGCCCGCCCGCGCCGCCCGATACAGCGACGGCACCGTCTCGACGTTGTGATTGAACACATCCGGCCATGAGCTCGACAACGCATCGAGCGCGCGCTCAATACGCCCGCGAAAATCCGGCGTCAACACTTCGACGCGAATCCCCGGCACGCACTCTCGCAGCCGCGCGACGCAGCGCGCAAAATGCGCGGCACCGCCATCGCGCAGATCGTCGCGATCCACGGACGTGATCACCACATAACGCAGCTTCAGCGCCGCGACGGCATCGGCGAGTCGCTCGGGTTCGGCTTCATCGAGCGGCAATGGACGCCCGTGCGCGACGTCGCAGAATGCGCAACGACGCGTGCAGATACCGCCCATGATCATGAACGTCGCCGTGCGCTGCGCGAAGCACTCGCCGATGTTCGGGCACATTGCTTCCTCGCACACCGAATGCAGCCGATGCTCGCGCAGTATCGACGCCATGCCCGCCACTGTCTCGCTCATCATTGGCCTTGCGCGCAGCCATGGCGGTTTAGGCAGCACGCCGCCGCGCTCGGGCGGCACGATCTTCACGGGTATGCGCGCGAGCTTGTCGCGCGCGCGCAACCCATGTTGACCGAGCGCCGTCACGCTGTCGTGCATCGACGCATGTGACGCGGCGTCCATCGTCAGGCTCCGAAGAAATCGTTGAGCAGGCGGTTCACCTCGGACGCCGACTCCATCTGCACCATATGCCCCTTGCCCGGCAGCACATGTACGCGGATGTCGCCGGGCAGCCCGTGCGCGTGGCTCGCTGGAATGATCTGGTCGAGTTCGCCCCAGATCACGAGCGCGCGCGGCGCAAGCTGGTCGACGCGATCCCGATAGCTGCGCTGCTGCGAACCGTCCTTGAACGAGGACGCTGCAATCTTCTGCAACGCCTCGTTCACGCCTTCGAGCCGCTTGTACTTGACGATATCCTCGACCAGTTGCCGCGTGACGAGCGAACCGTCGGCGAACAGCTTCGTCAGATGCGGCTTGAGCGTATTGCGGCTCGTGCCCGCGACGAACCCGTCGATGTACTCGCGGTTGATCTCGTCGCCAAGCCCGGCGCCCGCGATCAACGCAAGCGACGCCACGCGCTGCGGGGCTTTGGCGGCCACCGTCATCGCGACGAGACTGCCCATCGAATGCCCGACGAGATGCGAGCGCTCGATGCCGCGATCGTCGAGAAACGCGATCACACAATCGGCGAGTTCGTCGGCGCTGCCCGAATCGACCGCCTTCGACGACTCGCCGTGCCCCGGCAGATCGAGCGCATACACCGTGCGATGCGCGGCGAGATCGGTGTGATTGAACAGCCAGTTGTTCAGATCGCCGCCGAAACCGTGGATCAGCACAGCGGGCGTGCCGCCTTCGCCGATCTTCAGGTAACGCACGGTGCGCCCGCCGATCTGCGCTTTCTCCGGCTGCGGGCCGGCATCGGCGGAATCGGCGGCGAGCGGCACGAAGTCGCGTTGAAACGCTTCGACGGCGGCGTCGATGTCGGCATCGGCATCTTCCGTATCGGCGACCACGCCGAGCAGCGCGCCCACGGGCAGCGTGTCACCCTCTTGCGCAACCTGCCGCCGCAGCGTGCCGTCGAACGCGCATTCGACGCCCGAAGCGATCTTGTCGCTCTCCACGTCGAGCACTTCATCGCCCTTCGCCACCTTGTCGCCAATCGACTTCAACCAGCCGTTGACCTGCCCCTGCTCCATCGACAGGCCCCACTTGGGCATCGTGATCATGTGAATCGACATTGCTCAGTTCCTCGCTCAGTGCAGTCTGGTGCCGGCGTTAGTGCCGCGTCTGTTTGACGGCCGCGGCGATCTTGTCCGCCGACGGGATATAGAGGTCTTCGAGCACCCCTGCGAACGGCGCCGGCGTATGCGGCGCCGTGACGAGTTCGACGGGCGCCTTCAGCGAATGGAAGGCCTTCTGCGCGACGAGCGCGGCGATATCCGTCGCCACCGAGCAGCGCGGATTCGCTTCGTCCACCACGATCAGACGGCCGGTGCGCTCGACGCTTTCCAGAATCGTCTCTTCGTCGAGGGGCGACGTGGTACGCAGATCGATCACCTCGGCCTTGACGCCGTCTTTCGCGAGTTTGTCGGCGGCATCGAGCGCGTAGTGCACCATGCGGCCATACGTGACGATCGTCGCATCGTCGCCTTCGCGCACCACGTTTGCTTCGCCGAACGGAATCGCGTACAGCTCTTCGGGCACATCCCCTTCGCGCGAGTACAACAGCTTGTGCTCGCAGAAGATGACGGGATCGTTGTCGCGGATCGCCTGGATCATCAAGCCTTTCGCGTCATAAGGCGTCGACGGACACACCACTTTCAAACCAGGCACATGCGTAAATAGCGACGTCAGCATCTGCGAGTGCTGCGCGGCCGCGCGCAGGCCCGCGCCCTGCATCGTGCGAATCACGACGGGCGTCACGGCATTGCCGCCGAACATATAGCGGAATTTCGCCGCCTGATTGAAGATCTGATCGAAGCACACGCCCATGAAGTCGATGAACATCAGCTCGGCGACGGGACGCATGCCCGCCGCCGCCGCGCCGACTGCCGCGCCGATGAAGCCGCCTTCCGAAATCGGCGTATCGAGCACGCGCCCCGGATACTTGTGAAAAAGCCCCTTCGTGACGCCGAGCACGCCGCCCCATGCGTCCTGTTCGCCGGGCGAGCCTGCGCCGCCCGCGTTGTCTTCGCCCATCACGATGACGCTTTCGTCGCGCGCCATCTCCTGGCTCAGTGCTTCGTTGATTGCCTGTGAGTATGTGATCTTGCGTGCCATGTCTGTTCTCCTGAATCGTCGGGGAGTGGTCGGTTGGTTACGGATACGACACGTACACGTCAGTCAGCAGATCGGCTTCCGTCGGCAGCGGCGCGGCCTTCGCCTTCACGACGGAATCGTCGATCAGCGCCTTCACGTCCGCGTCGATCCTGCGCAAGTCGTCGGTGTTCAGCATTTCGGCGCGCACCACGCGCTCTTCGAAACGCTTCAGGCAATCCTTTTCGTCGCGCAGCTTCTGCACTTCGCCCGGCGCGCGATATGTCTGCGCATCGCCTTCGAAGTGGCCGAAGTAGCGCGACAGCTTCACTTCGACGAGCGTCGGTCCGCCGCCGTTGCGCGCGCGCTCGATCGCTTCGCCCAGCGCCTCGTGCACCGCGAAGAAATCGAAGCCGTCGACGATCACGCCCGGCATGCCAAAGCCGCTCGCGCGGTCCGCGATGTTGTCGGACGCCACCGACCACGTCGACGATGTGGCTTCGGCATAGCCGTTGTTCTCCGCCACGAAAATGGCGGGCAGCCGCCACACGCTCGCCAGGTTCATCGATTCGAAAATCGTCCCCTGATTCGACGCGCCGTCGCCGAAGAAACACACGCCCACGCCGCCCGTTTTCTTCAGCTTCGCCGCGAGCGCCGCGCCGCATACGAGCGGGCCTCCCGCGCCGACGATGCCGTTCGCGCCCAGCATGCCCTTCGATAAATCGGCAATGTGCATCGAGCCGCCCTTGCCTTTGCATACGCCCGTCTGCCGGCCGTAGATCTCGGCCATCATGCCGTGCACGTCGACGCCCTTCGCGATGCAGTGACCGTGGCCGCGGTGAGTGGTCGCCACATAGTCCCTGTCGTTCAGATGCAGCATCGTGCCGACAGCCGATGCTTCTTCGCCTGCGTACAGATGCACGAAGCCCGGAATCTCGCCCGTCGCGAACTCGACGTGCAGGCGCTCCTCGAACTCGCGAATCGTACGCATCAGCCGGTACGCTTCCAGCAGCTTCTCCTTGCCCAACTGACTCGAAACAGCCATGGTGTGTCTCCTTGATATGTCGATCGTGACTGCAACGGTGGCGCAGTGGCCTCCGACGGGTTGAACTCACTTTACTTCGCTTGCGCGTGCGTATTTGTTTTTGTTTTTGTTTGTGTCGATGTTCGTGTCTACGTGAAGGCCTGCCGCGACGCGCCCGCCATCTCGCGCATCAACTGGCGCGATGCGGAAAAGCGCAGCGTGCGGCTCACGTCGACCGTCAACGGGCCGCTCCAGTCGAGCGCGATTTCATAGCGGTCGTCGCGGCCGATTTCGATTTCCCGTTCGCCGTCGAACGCGAGCGTGCCGTGACACGCGTCGATGGGCAGCCAGTCGCCCGCCTCGAAGCGCTCGCAGGTGCGCATCGTCACGCAGTCGATGCGGCCGGGCGCGATGGGCGCGAAGATCGGCACGCCGTCGCCGTTCATGAAGCCGTGTTCGTCGGGCTGCGCGAACGTCAGATGCAAACCGTGCGGGGCCGTGCGCTCGACGGGCGCCCACGCGCCGCCAATCGACGACAGGCCGATGCCGTCCGGCGAGGCAAAGGTCAGAAAGAGCGACTCGATATCCGTTGGCTCCGATACCGCGCGCGCGCCGACGAACCGCTGCCGGCTCACGCACACATCGACGAGCGCGATCTCTTCCCGCCCGCGATCCGGCCCGGCCACACAGCGCACGATCAGCCGCTTGTTGCGCGTCAACGCGACGTCGGGCGGCACCACGCCCGAGGCGACCAGCGCGCCCGCCATGCCCGCGATGGTCGCTTCGCGCATGTCGGGAAACGCGTTGTTGGTGCCCGTCGAAAGCGTCAGCAGCGGCACGGTGCCGCTATGCGCGGCCACCGCGCGATGCGTGCCGTCGCCGCCCAGCACGGCGATCAGCTCGACGCCTTCGCGCACCATGTGGGCCGTGCCCGCGTGCGTGTCGGCGACGGAATCGGTGATGGGCAAATCGACGAACTCGACCTGGGGCCAGCGTTCGCCCGAGCCCGTGGCCGCATGCGTGTCGAGCGCGCGCAACAGCAGCGACGCGACGCCCGTGCGATCGCGCAGCGTCAGCACGCGATCGACGCCCAGCGCGCCGAGTCCCGCGAGCAACCGCACGATCATGTTGGCCTTCTCGGCTGTCGGGAACACGGACGCGTGCGTCGTGAGACGGCGAATGTCGCGCCCCGATGCAGGATTCGCGATCACGCCGACGGTGATGGGCGATGCCACTGTGCTGTCTCCAATGTTGGCCGCGAAGGCGGACGCTTTGTGGTGCTGACTTTGCGGTGCTGAAAAATCGTTGCCGGCAAGCGGTGAAACGCGAGCCGCTGCAGCCGACAGGCACTACTGCAACAGCCATGCCAATCTGTAGATGCGCTTCGTATTCGCGCCGAAAGCCTTGCACGTAAAGGGTTTGCACATATCCCACGGGTCATGGGGCGCGCGCGGCGCGCGTCGCATGACGCGCCGCACATCGCACGTATCGCGCGCCTGCCGCGCGACATCTCTGTGCGGCGCGGCCTGCGCGCGTGGCTGCATCGACGATGCGCGTCTCACGGCCGTCTCATGTACCCCTGAGACGATCGTCTCAGGTGTCTCGCGTGCTGCGATGCAATGTGATCGCGCGCGAAGGATGTGCTACAAGAAGGTCCGACCCAGGCGTTCAGCAAAGCGCCGTCATCGACGCAATCACATCGACGGAACCATTCCGGGCGCCTGCCGCCCGACGGGAGCCGACCATGCCCTACGTCTCTCAAACACAGCACATCGACCGCGTGCGCGGCACGATCGAAGGACGTCTGCCCGCGCCGGCGAATTCGTCGCGGCTGGTGTCGTCGTGGCAGCGTTCGTATGAGCAATACCAGCTCGATCCGGGCTCGGTGATCGGGCCGCGCGTGCTGACGTCGGCCGAACTGCGCGAAGTGCAAGGCAAGGAAGAAGCGTTTCTGCGCGCGTCGGGCCAGTGCCTCACGCGCCTGCACGACATGATCCGCGTCGCCGACTACTGCGTGATGCTCACGGATGCGCACGGCGTCACCATCGATTACCGCATCGACCGCGACAGGCGCAGCGATTTCAAGCACGCGGGCCTGCATATCGGCTCGTGCTGGTCCGAACGCGAGGAAGGCACGTGCGGCGTCGCGAGCGTGCTGACCGATCTCGCGCCGATCACCGTGCACAAGACCGATCATTTCCGCGCGGCCTTCACGACGCTCACATGCAGCGCGTCGCCCATCTTTTCGCTGACGGGCGAACTGATCGGCGTGCTCGATGCATCGGCCGTGCAGTCGCCCGACAACCGCGACAGCCAGCGGCTCGTGTTCCAGCTCGTGCGTCAAAGCGCGACGCTGATCGAAGACGGCTACTTCCTCAATCAGACCGCGCAGCATTGGGTGATCTTCGGCCACCAGAGCCGCAACTTCGTTGAGGCACAACCCGAAGTGCTGATCGCGTTCGACGAATGCGGCAACATCGCCGCCTCGAACCGCAAGGCGCAGGAATGCATCGCGGGCTTGAGCGGGCCGCGTCACGTCGACGAGATCTTCGATACGTCCGCTGTCCACCTGCACGATGTCGCACGCACCGACACCATTGTGCCGCTGCGTCTGCGCGCCACGGGTGCCGCGCTGTACGCGCGTATTCGCGCGCCTCTGAAGCGCGCGGCGCGAGCGATCTCAGTCGTGTCGCCGTCGAGTTCGATCCATGCTTCCCATGAGCCGCACGCCGACACGTGTCTCGATGCCATCAGCCGTTTTCTGCACAGCCGCGATTCACGCATCGCGCGCAATGCGGAAATCGCGCTGCGTATCGCGGGCAAGCGTCTGCCAATTCTGATTCTCGGCGAGACGGGCGTCGGCAAGGAAGTGTTCGCGCAGTCGCTGCACGCATCGGGCGCGCGGCGCGCGAAGCCGTTCGTCGCGGTGAACTGCGGCGCGATTCCCGATTCGCTGATCGAAAGCGAGCTGTTCGGCTATGCGCCCGGCGCGTTCACGGGCGCGCGCAGCCGCGGCGCGCGCGGCAAGATAGCGCAGGCGAACGGCGGCACACTGTTCCTCGATGAAATCGGCGACATGCCGCTCAATCTGCAAACGCGTCTGTTGCGCGTGCTCGCCGAAGGCGAAGTGCTGCCGCTCGGCGGCGATGCGCCCGTGCGTGTCGATATCGACGTGATCTGCGCGACGCACCGCGATCTCGCGCAGATGGTCGGCGAAGGCACGTTCCGCGAAGACCTGTACTACCGGCTGAGCGGCGCGACGCTGCACATGCCGCCGCTGCGCGAGCGCGCGACGTGCTCGACGCTGATGCACGCGGTATTCGACGAGGAAGCGCAAAGCGCCGGACATGTGCTGACGCTCGACGCGCGGCTTGCGGAACGGCTGGCGCGCTTTGCGTGGCCCGGCAATATCCGCCAGTTGCGCAACGTGCTGCGTTACGCGTGCGCGGTGTGCGACTCGACGCGGGTCGAGTTGCGGCACGTGTCGCCCGACGTCGCCGCGCAGCTCGCACCCGATGAAGCGCCCGCGCGTCCCGCGCTAACCGGCGTCGACGACGAGCGCGCGCGGATCATCGATGCGCTCACGCGCCATCACTGGCGCCCCAATGCGGCGGCCGACGCGCTCGGTATGTCGCGCGCGACACTATACCGGCGAATTGCGAAGCTCGGGATCGTCGGGCCGCATCGCAGCTGAGGCCGCGCTGACCGCTCCACGAGGACTCAGCCCGCGTTGAGCGCCGCGATCTGCTCGCCGAGCTTGCGCAGGCGCTCGCGCAGCTCCGGCGGATCGAGCACTTCGACATGGGCAGCGAAACCGAGCAATTGCTCAGCCGTCCAGCCGAACTGCTCGACAGGCAGCGTCACGTCCTGCCAGCCGTCGCGTTCGTCGGGCGGCGCGATCTGGGCCTGCTCGAGCGCCGCCGCGCCGAGCTTGTGAAGCCGCGTCATGCCTTCCGGCGATAGCCGCAGCCGCGCGGTGTGCTTCAGCAAACTCTTCTCGAACGACGCCACGGCCGCCGTCCATTCTTCTCGCAGATCGAAACCGTCCGGACGTTCAAATGTTTCTTCGTGCACGGTCAGTTGGGTGATGCTCGAAACGCGGTACGTGCGCAACTGCGTGCGCACGCGCGTGACGAGATACCATTCGCCGCCCTTCAGCACGAGGCCGAGCGGATCGCGTACGCGCGCGCCTTCCGCTTCGCGGCCGTCCCACGTGCGGTATTGCATCGACACGCGCTTTTGCTCCCAGACGGCGCCCGCCAGCATCGTCAGCCACGGCGTGGGCGATGGCCGCTGATACCAGCCGACGGGATCGATATGCAGCCGCGAACCGATGCGCGACGTGTCGGGCGCAGCATCGGGCAACGCGGTGACGAGCTTGAGCTGCGCAGCCCTGAGCTGCTCCGACAGGCCGAGATCGGACGCGGCGCCCGCGAGGCCCGCGATCGACAGTGTTTCGGCTTCGGCCCTCGTGATGCCCGTCAGCTTCGCGCGATAGCCGTCGAGCAGCGCGAAGCCGCCGCCCGGCCCGCGATCCGCATACACGGGAACGCCCGCCGCGCTCAACTGGTCGATGTCGCGGTAGACGGTGCGGATCGAGACGTTGAACTCGTCGGCGAGGGCCTGCGCGGTGACGCGGCCTTTCAGCTGCAGCATCAGGAGCATCGAAACGAGACGGCTCGTCGCCAATTTTTTTGCCTCTTCTAATTCATGACATGGGTTGTCAGCTATTGGCGAGTATAAAGGTAAACATCGAAGAAGATTTACAGCGAAGATTCATAAAGGATGTGCCGCATGTTCGTCACTTACGTCGTCCGTTTTCAGGTCTTGCCCGACAAGCTCGACCGCTTTATGTCGTTGCTGAACGGCGTGCTCGACGCGATGCGCGGCGAGGCCGGCTTCCGCGCAGCCGTGCTGCATCGTGATCCCGATTCGCCTTGCCGCTTGCTGCTCTACGAAACCTGGGAAGACCGCGATGGCGCATGCGAAGAACAGATTCACCGGCCGTACCGGCGCGCGTATCACGAAGCGCTCGCCAGTCTGCTCGTGCGTCCGCGCGAAGTGACCGAATGGCGCACACTGCGTGCGGACGGACAACTTGCGCCGCGCGAACTGCACTGCCGCGGCGAGCGTGTCGAGGCAAGCGCATGAGCACAACGCTTCGTTTGCGCACGCGCGCCGTACGCCTTTAAGCAGGAGAAGAACGCCATGACATGGCGACACGGGTGGCAAAACTGGTTGACAACGCATCGACGTCACGACACACTCGAATGCATGCTGACACGCTTTTCCATCGCCTACGCGATTAATAACCCCATGCCACGCCGTCGCGGCGGGCCTATGGGAGCGTGCGTGCGTTAGCGCTTTGCAGCAGTCGGCAAAGTAGTCGGCAAAACGATCCCAAGGCCCCGCCGGTAACGGAAGGGGCCTTTTGTTTTGGGCATACCTTCCGACCTCCGGCGCAATTCACGGAGTGCATGATGGACAAGGCTTGCCAGCAGTTCACCGATGACGAATCGCTCTGCTTTTCACGTCCGCAAGAAGAGCGCTTACCGAGAGTCGTCGTCCAGTTCGAAGTCCAGCCCGGCGCGACGATGTCGTGGCGCGTCGAGGCGAACACGGAACTGCTCGTACAAGGCGCGCGCATCTGGCTGACGCGCGCCGCATCGCCCTACGACCACTGGCTGCCGATCGGCGAGACGTTCCGCCTGCAAAGGGGCGAGCGCGTCTGGGTCAGCGCGGATGGCCGCACGCCGGCGCGGCTGTCGTTGACGATGCATCCGATAGCGGCGCGCAGCCCGCTCGCGCGTTTGCTCGAGCGCTGCGCGTCGCTGGGCGCCGACATTTTCGCGCCGCGCTCGCACTGAGCGGACGTTCGGCGTGGACAGCGTGCAAGAAAAAAGGCTCGTATGCCGTACGAGCCTTCATATGTCGCGTAACGAACGCCTCCATGTTTCGTCACGCGATGCGTGTGCGCATCGTTCAGATGCGTTCGATGGCGAGCGCGATACCCTGTCCCACGCCGATGCACATCGTGCACAGCGCGAAACGGCCTTGCGTGCGCTGCAGCTGATACATCGCCGTCGTGACGAGTCGCGCGCCGCTCATGCCGAGCGGATGGCCCAGCGCGATCGCGCCGCCGTTCGGATTGACGCGAGGATCGTCATCGGCGACACCCAGCGCGCGCAGCACCGCGAGACCTTGCGACGCGAACGCTTCGTTCAGCTCGATCACGTCGAACTGGTCGATCTTCATGTTCAGGCGCGCGAGCAGCTTTTGCGTCGCCGGCGCGGGTCCGATGCCCATCACGCGCGGCTGGACGCCCGCCGTCGCAACGCCGAGCACGCGCGCGCGCGGCGTCAGGCCGAAGCGCTTCGCGGTTTCCGCGTTCGCGAGCAGCAGCGCGGCCGCGCCGTCGTTGACGCCCGATGCGTTGCCCGCCGTCACCGTGCCGTCCGGGCGCACCACGCCCTTCAGTTTCGCGAGCGCTTCGAGGCTCGTCTCGCGCGGATGCTCGTCCTTCGACACCACGATGGCATCGCCCTTCTTTTGCGCAATCGTCACGGAGACGATTTCCTGCGCGAGCGTGCCGTCCTGCTGCGCGCGCGCCGCCTTCTGCTGGCTGCGCAGCGCAAACGCATCCTGGTCGGCGCGGCTGACGTTGTAGTCCGTCGCGACGTTTTCGCCCGTTTCCGGCATCGAGTCGACGCCGTACAGCTGCTTCATCAGCGGATTGACGAAGCGCCAGCCGATCGTCGTGTCGTAGATGTCGGCCTGGCGCGAGAACGCGCTGGTCGCCTTGCCCATCACGAACGGCGCGCGGCTCATGCTCTCGACGCCGCCCGCGATCATCAACCCCGCCTCGCCCGACTTGATCGCGCGCGCCGCAATGCCGACGGCATCCATGCCCGAGCCGCACAGACGGTTCACCGTCGAGCCCGGCACGTCCTTCGGCAGACCCGATAGCAGCAGCGACATGCGCGCCACGTTGCGGTTATCTTCGCCCGCCTGGTTCGCGCAGCCGTAGATCACGTCGTCGATCGCGCTCCAGTCGACTTCCTTGTTGCGCTCCATGAGCGCCTTGAGCGGCACGGCACCCAGATCGTCGGCGCGCACCGACGACAGCGAACCCGCGTAGCGGCCAATCGGCGTGCGAATTGCGTCGCACAGGAAAGCTTCCGTCATGAGATGTCTCCAGTAATGGCGAGGCTGGCGCAGGTTGGAAGGCGCCAGCGCCGGCGCTGCGCGCGCCGGAAAAAATCTGCCGGTTTTGATCAATTTGTTCTATACTCGAACAAACGATCACGTATCGAACATTTCAGGTTCGATAATAGGCGGCGAGCGGAAACACTGTCAAGCGCGCGGACGGCCGGCACGACCAACAGGATCTTGCAAAAACGGCAAGAATGCAGATCGCAGCCTGGGCACGCGCGGTTTTCCGCGGCTGGCCGCGGTTGGCTAATCCGGGCGCTTGCGCTATCGTCACGGCTTTCCGCAGGCCGCCCACGCCGCTCCGACGTCCGACTGTTCCCTCCTGAGTTCACAGAGCCCATGAACAAAGTGCCATCCGCGTCACCTGCCGTCCCCGCCAGCATCAGCGCGAGCGACACCGACGCGCCCGACAAGCCGGGCGATTCGTACGTCCAGTCGTTCGCGCGCGGCCTCGCGGTGATTCGCGCGTTCAGTGCCGAGCGGCCCGAGCAGACATTGACGGACGTGGCGTCGGCGACGGGCCTCACGCGCGCGGGCGCGCGCCGCATTCTGCTGACTTTGCAGACGCTCGGCTATGTCGAAGCGGAAGGGCGCCTCTTTCGCCTGACCCCGAAGATTCTCGACCTCGGCTTTGCCTATCTGACGTCGATGCCGTTCTGGAATCTCGCCGAGCCCGTGATGGAAGAGCTGTCGGCGCAAGTCCACGAAAGCTGCTCCGCGGCCGTGCTCGACCGCACGGAGATCGTCTACGTGCTGCGCGTGCCGACGCACAAGATCATGACGATCAATCTGTCGATCGGCAGCCGCTTGCCGGCTTACTGCACGTCGATGGGCCGCGTGCTGCTGTCGGCGCTCGACGAAGCGGCGCTCGACGCGGCACTCGACGCGTCGCCGATCGTCGCACACACGCCGCGCACGGTGACCGACAAGGACGAACTGAAGAAGCTGATCGCGCAGGTGCGCAGCCAGGGCTGGTCTGTCGTCGATCAGGAACTGGAAGGCGGGCTGATTTCGCTGTCCGCCCCGATCCGCAACCGGCGCGGGCACATCATCGCCGCGATGAACATCAGCGGCAATGCGCAGCGCAATTCCGCGAAGCAGATGGTGAAGGCGTTCCTGGAGCCGCTGCAGAAAGCGGCGCAGTCCGTGTCGGACATGGTCGCGCTGCGCGGCTAGAACGTCGGGCCGCGTGCAGGCGCTTGCGTCATCGCGTGTGGCGCGCACGCGAGCGCCCGTTCAGATCAGCTTTCCAGATAGCGCTCGACGAGACGCGCCCAGTACGCCGCGCCGATGGGCAGATTGCGGTCGTTGAAGTCGTAGTGCGGGTTGTGGACCATGCAACCGTCCTCGCCAACGCCATTGCCGATGCGCAGGAACGAGCCCGGCCGCTGTTCGAGCATGAACGCGAAGTCTTCGCTGCCCATCAGGATATCGGCGTTCGGCTCGACGTTTTCCGCGCCCACCAGTTCGCGCGCGACCTGAATCGCAAACTCCGTTTCCGCGTCGGAATTCACGACGACGGGATAGCCTTCGACATAATCCACCTGCGCGTTGCCGCCATAGCTCGCAGCCTGCGTCTGCGCGAGCTCGGTGATGCGCGCTTTCAGCAGCGCGCGCACGTCGGGGCTGAACGAGCGCACGCTCAGTTCGAGCGTCGCGCTCGACGGAATCACGTTGTTCGCCACGCCCGCGTGCATCGTGCCGACCGTCACCACGGCGGGCTGCGCCGGATTCACGTTGCGCGCGACGATGGTCTGCAGCGCCATCACGATGCTCGACGCGATCACGATGGGATCGACGCTCAGATGCGGACGCGCCGCGTGGCCGCCGACGCCTTCGATCGTGATCGTCGCCTTGTCGCCCGCCGCCATGAAGGCGCCCTTGCGGAACAGGAACTTGCCCGGCTCGGCGCCCGGATGATTGTGCACGCCGAAGACGGCGTCGCACGGAAAGCGCTCGAACAGGCCGTCTTCGATCATCTTCTTCGCGCCGCTGTCGATGCCGCTTTCTTCCGCCGGCTGAAAATACAGGTGCACGGTGCCCGAAAAGTTGCGCGTCCTGGCGAGATGCTGCGCGGCGCCGAGCAGCATCGTCGTGTGGCCGTCGTGGCCGCATGCGTGCATCTTGCCGCGCGTGCCGCTCGCATATGGCAGCCCCGTCTGCTCGACGATGGGCAGCGCGTCCATGTCCGCGCGCAGGCCGATGCTGCGCGTGCCGTTGCCGACCTTCAACGTGCCAACCACGCCCGTCTTGCCGACTTCGCGCGTCACCTGCCAGCCCCACGCTTCGAGCTTGTCCGCGACGAGCGCGGCCGTCGCGACTTCTTCGTACGCAAGCTCGGGATGATGGTGAATGTGGTGACGAATGTCGCGCAGCGCGGCGGCGGCGGGTTCGAGGTCGGCGATTTCGGTCAGGCGTGAGGCGTCGGTCATGGGAACTCCGGATTCATTTCGTCGCGTCTCGTGCGCAACGTCAAAGCGAGAGACTATAGCAACGCGCGAGGTTTCCCGTAAAACGACCGTGCCGCGAGCTTACTCGATGCTTTCGCTGGAAGCGCGTTCGGTGCTGGGCGGCCGACGCTCGCCGCGAACCATGCCTTTCAGCACATCGACGAACATCTGCCCCGCTGCTTCCAGCGAGCCGGAATTGTCGATGTGCGTGAGATGCGCGCCCTCGGGCAGCGTGAACGGCGCCTGGCGCGCAAGCCGCGCCGCCACCTGCTCTTGTGTCTCGCGTCCGCGCGCCGACAGACGCGCCGCGAGAATATGCGGCGCGGCGTGAATATGCACGACTTCGAGCTGCGGAAAGCGCTTGAGCGCACGCGCCAGGTACGCACGCGATCCATTGACGACGACCGTGCAGCCGCGCGCGAGCCACGCATCGATCTCGATGCCGATGCCATAGTGCAGTTCGTGGCTCGACCACTCGAGCGCGAACAGACCTTGCGCCGAGCGCGCCGCGAATTCTTCGGGCGTCAATGCGATGTGATTTTCATTGTGCCCGTGATCGCGCGTGATATAGCGATGCGCGAACACGACGGACGTACCCGCGACATGCTCGCGCGCGAAATGCAGCAGCGAATCCTTGCCCGCACCCGACGGGCCGACCACATAAATCAGGCGGCCTTTCACGCCTGCTCCCCTGTCGCGCCAGTGAACGCGAGCCGCTGCCACAACATGAAGGGCTCGCCCGGCGCAGGCTCGACGAAAATCGCCGCGCCGTCGATGGTCAGCGGCCCGAGGCGCTGCGCCTTGTCGTGCCACCACGCGACCATCGCGGCGCGATCAGCGGCATTGTCGAGCGAATTGGATAGCGTCATATGGAAGCGGAACTCGTCGAGCACATACGGATAGCCCCATTCGACGAGCAGTTCGCGCTGGCGTTCCGTCAGCGGCGCTTCCATGCGCCTTGCTATGTCCGCGGATGTCGGCGCGATGCGCAACGGCGCGAAGACGCGCAGCGCATCGGCGGCGAGCGCGCGAATCCGATTGTCGGCAGCGGGTGTCGCGGGACGCATGGCGACGAAGTCGCCCAATGTCGCTGCTTCGACGGGCAGCGCAAACGGTGTCTGCACTTGCGCCCAATGCTCCGCGACATCGAGCAGATCGGCGACGCTCACGTGCCCCGCGAGACGAAACGGCGCAACGAGCGTGCCGTGCCATCCGTAGCGGCGCGGCACCGTTGTCAGTTCGGCGAGCGGAAGGGACAACGCGGGCGCCTCGGGTGGATCGATCGATGCGCCGCTTTCGGCATCGCGCGCAAGCCACGCCGAGCCCGCATCCCACCAGCCCGACGCACGCGACGGTGCGTAGTAGATCGCGAAGCGCGCCTGCGCGGACCATGCGTTCATCGTGGCCTCGCTCATAGGTCGTGCTCGACCATCAGTTGCACACGATCGGCGGCGAAATGCGTGAAGCCGTATTTGATGGGCGTGCCTTCCGTATCGACATCGACGTTCTCGACCCACAACACCGGCTGCTGACGGTTGATGCCCAGGCGTCGCGCGACTTCCGGCTCGGGCAGCACGCTGCCGATACGGCTCCACTTGCGCAGATAATCAGTCACGCCGTATTCGGTCATCGCCTTCGTGATGCCGCCCACGCGTTCGAGCACGTCGGGCAGATCAGTGAAGCGCGCGGCCGGATAGAAGTTGCGCGCATAGGTGAGCGGCACGCCATCGGCTTCATGCAGCGACTCGATCCGGTAGACGAACGCGCCCGCGCGCAGGCCGAGCGCCTTCGCGACAGTCGGATCGGCCTTCACGCGCGCCGCCGACAGCATCGTGCCCGCAGGCGAATGATGCTGCTGGCGCAGGTTTTCCGTGAAGCGCGTGCGCCGGCCGATGGTGTAATCGATCGCGCCCGGCTGCACGAACGTGCCGCGCCCCTGCTCGACGCTGACGAGCCCCTGAGCCGCGAGGCCCAGCATCGCACGGCGGATCGTATGGCGGTTCACGTCGAAGCGCCTCGCCAGTTCGCCTTCACTCGGCAGGCGGCCGTCGTCGCCGAAGCCGCTTGCCGCGATCTCTTTCGCGAGAATCTGCTCGATCTGCCGCCATACGGCGACGCCCGCTCCGCGCTCGAGCATGGCGCCCGGCGCTGCGCCGTCGTTCGATGTCATGGTGCTGTCATTCCCTTCGGTTCAAATAAGCGTTCTGTGCATTGTAGTCCGCAAGCGATGGCGGAAATATGAAACTGCACCTCGTGTCACGCGACACCGCCATTTTAATCCTAGACGTCTAGACGTTTAGATGAATAGATGCTCAAATGGCCGGACTCGCCACTGAATTCCACCGCCAGGAAACTCTCCAGGAAACCCGATGAGCGCCGCTTCTTCCGCCACCTGTTCCGCCGCCTGTTCCGCCACTTCGCCGCCCACTGTCGATCCCTCCGTCGACCCCGCTTCGCCCACTCGCGCCGCGCGTCGCGCATGGATGGCCGTCATGGCCCGCGCGCCGCGCGCCGACCTCGAAGCCGCGCTGAACCGCGCGATGCAAGGCACGCCGTTTCCCGCGTTCGACTGGCTGCGGCCGCCCGAGACGGGGCTCGCGATGGTGCGCGGACGCGTCGGCGGCACGGGCGATGCGTTCAATCTCGGCGAAGCCACTGTCACGCGCGCCACGCTGCGCCTGCGCAACGATGAAGCCGATGCGGACGCAACGGTCGGCGTCGCGTGTCATCTGGGCCGCGACCGCCGCCGTGCCGAACTCGCCGCTATCGCGGACGCATTGCTGCAAACGCCGCAGCATCGCGCCCGTCTGCAGGAACAGGTGATCGCGCCGCTCGCCGCGCAACTCGCGGCCAGCCGCGCGCGACGCGAACAGGACGCCGCATCGACGCGCGTCGAATTCTTCACGATGGTCCGAGGCGACTGATGAACTCCTCCCCTCAAGCTGCGCAGATCGCGCTGTCCACGCTGACGCCAGGTTTCTCCGATCCCGTTCACGACACGCAAGCCGTGTTTCGCACGCTGCTCGATACGCTGTCGCGTCCCGGCCGGATCGGCACGATCGACAACGTGTTGCCCGCTTCGCGAGAAACCGCGCGCAGCCATCTGCCCCACGCCCGCGCCGATCTCGCCGCGTTCGCCGCGCTGCTCGCGCTGTGCGACTACTCGACGCCCGTCTGGCTCGCGCAGCCAGACGCCGTGCTCGGCTCGGCGCTACGCTTTCATACAGGCGCGCCGCTCGTCGACGAGCCGCACGACGCCGCGTTCGCCTATGTGCACGACGCATCCTCGCTGCCGCCGCTTTCCAGCTTCGCGCCCGGCGAGCCGGAAACGCCGGAGCTATCGGTGACGCTGATCGTGCGCGTCGATTCCCTGACGCAAGGCTCGCCCGTCGTGCTGCGCGGCCCCGGCATCGAGCATACGCATACCATCGCGCCCGCCGGCCTGCCCGAGCGCTTCTGGCGCGAACGCGCGGAACTCGCGCCGCTCTTTCCGTGCGGCATCGACTGTTATCTCGTCTGCGGCGACGCGCTGATCGGCCTGCCGCGTACAACCCGAGTGGAGCTGAACTAATGTACGTTGCCGTCAAAGGTGGAGAGCGCGCGATCGAAGCATCGTGGCGCCTGCTCGACAAGGCGCGCCGCGGCGACCCGCAGCTCGCGGAGCTGAGCGTCGCGCAGATACGCGCGCAGTTGCGCCTCGCCGTCGCCCGGGTGATGACGGAAGGGTCCGTCTACGACGAAGAACTCGCCGCGCTTGCCATCAAGCAGGCTGCCGGCGATCTCGTCGAAGCGATCTTCCTGCTGCGCGCATACCGCACGACGCTGCCGCGATTCGGCTACACGAAGCCTGTCGATACGGAAGACATGCAGGTCGAGAGGCGCATCTCCGCGACCTTCAAGGACGTGCCCGGCGGCCAGATGCTCGGCGCGACTTACGATTACACGCAGCGTCTGCTCGATTTCGCGCTGCTGGCCGAAGGCAGCGATGAAAGCGACGTTCATGCAAAGCCCGCTCAACACGCCGCGCAGGAAACGATGCCGCGCGTCGTCTCGCTACTCGACAAGGAACGGCTGATCGAACAGGAACGCGTGACAGACAACGCGCCGGAGCCGGGCGACCTGTCGCGCGAGCCGCTGTCGTTTCCCGCCAGCCGCGCAACGCGTCTGCAAAACCTCGCGCGCGGCGACGAAGGCTTTCTGCTTGCGATGGGCTACGCAACGCAGCGCGGCTATGCTCACTCGCATCCGTTCGCGGGCGAAATCCGCTTCGGCACGGTGGCCGTCGAAATGGAACTCGACGAACTCGGCGAAGCGGTCGAGATCGGCGAGATCGACGTGACGGAATGCCAGATGATCAACCAGTTCGCGGGCAGCAGCGACGTGCCGCCCGCCTTCACGCAAGGCTACGGCCTCGCATTCGGTCATTGCGAGCGCAAGGCGATGGCGATGGCGCTCGTCGATCGTGCGCTGCGCGCCGAAGAACTCGGAGAAACGATCGGCTCGCCGACGCAGGACGTCGAATTCGTGCTGTCGCATAGCGATAACGTCGAAGCGTCGGGTTTCGTGCAGCATCTGAAGCTGCCGCATTACGTCGACTTCCAGGCGGAACTCGAACTCGTGCGTCGGCTGCGCGCGAAACACGCCGCACGCGACGCAAGCATTGACGGCAACGACACAGAGGAGCAAGCGGCATGAATGCGCCCGATACACCCATGCAATCCGCCGCGCACGACAGCGCCGCAGCAGGCTACAACTTCGCGTATCTCGACGAGCAGACCAAGCGCATGATCCGCCGCGCGCTGCTCAAGGCCGTTGCCGTGCCCGGTTACCAAGTGCCGTTCGCGTCGCGCGAAATGCCGCTGCCGTATGGCTGGGGCACGGGGGGCATTCAGGTGACGGCATCGATCATCGGGCGCGACGATACGCTTAAGGTGATCGACCAGGGCTCCGACGAAACCACGAACGCCGTCAACATTCGCCGCTTCTTCGCGCGCACCACGGGCGTCAAGACCACGCGCAAGACCACGGACGCGACGATCGTGCAGACACGTCACCGCATCCCCGAAACGCCGCTCACGGACAAGCAGATTCTCGTCTATCAGGTGCCGATGCCCGAGCCGCTCTATCGGCTGGAACCGCGTGCGACAGAGTGCAAGAAGCTGCACGCGCTCGCCGATTACGGCCTCATCAGCGTGAAGCTGTATGAGGACATCGTGCATCACGGCAGCATCGCGACGACTTACGACTACCCGGTGATCGTCAACGGGCGCTACCTCGCCTCGCCGTCGCCGATTCCGAAGTACGACAACCCGAAAATGCACATGAACCCCGCGCTGCAACTGTTCGGCGCGGGACGCGAGCAGCGCATCCACGCGATTCCGCCTTATACGTCCGTCAAAAGCCTCGACTTCGACGACCATCCGTTCGAGGTGCAGCGCTGGGATCATGCCTGCGCGTTGTGCGGATCGACGGAGAGTTTTCTCGACGAGATGATCGTCGACGATGCGGGCAAGCGTATGTTCGTCTGCTCGGACAGCGACTATTGCCACGACCGCCGCGAACCGCAGGGCACGGACAACAACGCAGGAGAAAGCGCATGACGCCGCTTCTGAGCGCACGCGCGCTGACCAAACAATACGGCAGCCGCAACGGTTGCCGCAACGCCAGCTTCGATCTGTATCCGGGCGAAGTGCTGTGCATCGTCGGCGAATCGGGCTCGGGCAAATCGACGCTGTTGAACACGCTCGCGCTGCGCACGCCCGCCGATTCCGGCACGCTGCACTATGCGAGCGCGCACGGCGGCATCGACGACCGGCTGGATCTGCTTTCGTTGTCCGAGCCGCGCAAGCGCCTGTTGATGCGCACGGAGTGGGGCTTCGTGCAGCAGAATCCGCGCGACGGATTGCGCACCAGTGTGTCGGCGGGCGCGAATATCGGCGAGCCATTGATGGCCGTTGGCGCGCGTCACTACGGCAAGATCCGCGAAGTCGCGACGCAATGGATGTCGCGCGTCGAACTGGATGCCACGCGCATCGACGAATTGCCGTCGGCGTTTTCAGGCGGCATGCAGCAGCGACTGCAGATCGCGCGCAACCTCGTCACGGGTCCGCGCCTCGTGTTCATGGACGAGCCGACAGCGGGCCTCGACGTCTCCGTGCAGGCGCGTCTGCTCGATCTGCTGCGCACGTTGACATCGACGCTGCATCTGTCCGTGCTGATCGTCACGCACGATATCGGCGTCGCGCGGCTGCTCGCGCATCGGCTGATGGTGATGCAAGGCGGCGAAGTGGTCGAAGCGGGGCTGACGGATCAGGTGCTCGACGATCCGCAGCACCCGTACACGCAAACACTGGTTTCTTCCGTTCTTCCCGTCTGAGGTCTCACGCGATGACAACGTCCATCGAAACATCGTTCGTCGACAACGCGGCGCTGATGCTGCGCGCCGTCGACATCGGCAAGACTTTCACGCTGCACGGCCAGGGCGGCGTGCAGATCGAGGCGCTCGCGGGCGTGTCGCTCGATGTCGAGCGCGGCGAATGCGTCGTGCTGGTCGGACCGTCGGGCGCGGGCAAGAGCACGTTTCTGCGCTGCCTGTACGGCAACTATCTGGCAAGCACGGGCACCATTGCGATCCGCGACGACGCGCAGGACACGAAGCATGTGCGTCTCACGGGCGCCGAACCGCGCGACGTGCTGCATCTGCGGCGCGGCGTGGTCGGCTACGTGAGCCAGTTCCTGCGCGTGATTCCGCGTGTGAGCACGCTCGATCTCGTCGCCGAGCCGCTGGTGTCGCGCGGCATCGATACCGATGAAGCGCACGCGCGCGCCGCCGCCCTGCTCGCGCGGCTGAATGTGCCCGGGCGCCTGTGGCATCTCGCGCCCGCCACGTTTTCGGGCGGGGAACAACAGCGCGTGAACATCGCGCGCGGCCTGATCGCGGAACATGCCGTGCTGCTGCTCGATGAGCCGACCGCCTCGCTCGATGCGCAGAACCGCGACGTCGTCGCCGATCTGATCATCGAGGCGCGCGTACGCGGCGCGGCGATCATCGGCATCTTCCACGACGAGGACACGCGCGCGAAAGTCGCCACACGCAGACTCGAATTGCGGCCACCGCTGCGTCACGCAGCGGCTTTACACTGATATCGATCCCCGATCCGATAGGGAGCAACCCGATGTTGATCAAGAACGCTCGCGTCGTGACGCGAGACGAAGTGTTCCGTGGCGTCGTGCGCATCGAAAGCGGCGTGATCCGCGAACTCGCACGCGGCACCACGTCCGCCGCCGACGCGCAGGACTGGAACGGCGACTATTTGCTGCCCGGGCTGATCGAACTGCATACGGACAATCTCGAGAAGCATCTCGTGCCGCGTCCCGGCGTCGAATGGAACACGGACGCCGCATTCGTGATTCACGACGCGCAGGTCGCCGCCGCGGGCATCACGACGGTGTTCGATGCGCTCGCAATCGGCTCGCGCTCGAACGTCGGCCTGCGCGGCCGCGATACGCAGACGCGTTGCGCCGAGGCGCTGCAGCGCTTTTCCGAGCGCAAGCTGCTGCGCGCCGAACACTTCCTGCATCTGCGCTGCGAAATCGCGACGCCGGACGTGGTGGAAGTGTTCGATACGCTCAGGCAGCACCCGCTGCTGCGCCTCGCTTCCGTGATGGATCACACGCCCGGCCAACGCCAGTGGCACGACCGCGATCAATGGCGCCGCTTCCAGGAGCGTCACGGCAAGATGACGGACGAGCACATGGCGGCGACGCTCGTCGCGCTCGAAGACGAACAGCAGCGTTTCGCGGATCTGCACCGGCATCAGATCGTCGAGCGTTGCAAGGCGCTGGGCGTGCCCGTCGCGAGCCACGACGACACGCTCGTCGAGCACGTGCAGCAGGCCGCCGACGAAGGCATCGTGCTGGCGGAATTCCCGACCACGCGCATCGCCGCGGAAGCCGCGCACCGTCACAGCATCGCGACGATCATGGGCGCGCCGAACATCGTGCGCGGCGGCTCACATTCGGGCAACGTGTCGGCGCTGGAACTGGCGAAGGCAGGGCTGCTCGACATCCTGTCGTCGGACTATGTGCCGTCGAGCCTGCTGACCGCCGCCTTCGAACTCGTCGAAAAGGCCGGCTGGACGCTGCCGCAGGCCATGGCGACGGTGTCGGCGGAACCGGCGCGCACGGCGGGCCTGCTCGACCGTGGCGCGATCGAACCGGGCCTGCGCGCCGACCTCGTGCGCGTGACGATGCACGGCGCATTGCCCGTGCCGCGCGCGACGTATCGCGCGGGCGAGCGGATCGTCTGATTTCCGCCCCCGCTGGGGTGTGCGTAAGCCCTTGATCCGAAAGCGTTTATCGCGTCGCCGCGCGGGTGGCGGCCGCGCGCCGCGCATGTCGGCCGCGGCGCTGCTTCCTGTCGGTTGGCTTTCGGCCAATAAGATTCCCGCGCCATATCACAAAACGTACGGTTAGAGGCAATACTCCTGTGCCATCCGGTGTTTCACTAGCACCGCAAATATTTTGATTTGTTAAGCTTGGCGCGCGTTGCTGGCTGGCCAGCCAGCGGCCACTACACCAAGCCCGGACACAACGGCCGGGCAACGTCGCGCAGCGGCACAACCGCATGCGAGACACTTTGAACCACTCCCGGGAGTACATCAGTGAAGAAACTGCTTGCGGCTTTGACGATCGCCCTGCTCGCTACCACCTCGATCGGCGCACACGCCAAAGACTGGACCACCATCCGTTTCGGCGTCGACGCCAGCTACCCGCCGTTTGAATCGAAGGGTTCGGATGGCAAGCTGGTCGGCTTCGATATCGACATCGGCAACGAAATCTGCGCGCGCCTGAAGGCGAAGTGCGTGTGGGTCGAAAACGACTTCGACGGCATGATCCCGGCACTGAAGGCGAAGAAGTTCGACGGCGTGCTGTCGTCGATGTCGATGACGCCGCAACGCGCCGAACAGATCGCTTTCTCGTCGAAGCTGTTCAACACGCCGACGCGCCTCGTCGCGAAGAAGGGTTCGAACATCCTGCCGACGGCTGAATCGCTGAGCGGCAAGACGGTTGGCGTCGAGCAAGGCACGATCCAGGAAACGTACGCGAAGACCTACTGGGAACCGAAGGGCGCGAAGGTCGTGCCGTACCAGAACCAGGACCAGGTGTATGCCGACCTGATTTCGGGCCGCCTCGACGCAGCCCTGCAAGACGCTGTGCAGGCTGACATCGGCTTCCTGAAGACGCCGCGTGGCGCAGGCTTCCAGTTCGTCGGCAAGGATCTCGAAGACAAGAAGATCCTCGGCGAAGGCGCTGGCATCGGCATGCGCAAGGAAGACACGGATCTGAAGGCGAAGGTCGACAAGGCAATCGCCGACATGATCAAGGACGGCACGTACAAGAAGATCGAGAAGAAGTACTTCGACTTCGACGTGTACGGCGGCTGATTCTCGCCGCAGCGCGCCGGGCGCGGCATTGCGCGCCTCGCGCGCTTCACGCGCCGACATGCAGACGGGCTCCTTTCGGAGCCCGTTTTGTTTTCCCGGGGCTTTGCGGGGCTTTGACTGAGTTTTGCCCGCCTCGAACGATGGACCGCCCATCGCACGCCGCGAACGTCGCTCGCACTGCCCAAATCAGCTAAGATCGAACGATGCCCAGCGCGCGCGTTGCGCGCAGCACCATTTTCAGCAGTCATTCCGCGGTTGTTTCCGCCGCCAATCCTTTGCAACTACAGGCGTCTTGCGCGAGTCCGGCAGCGCCATAACGATCATGCAAACCCTCAATCATCCGCTCATTTCCCCGACCCTCGGCACCGCGCGCAGCCTGACGAGCTTCCACTACGGTCCGGGCGGCGGCCAGAAGATCTACATCCAGTCGTCGCTGCATGCCGACGAGCTGCCCGGCATGCTGGTGTCGTGGGCGCTGCGCCGCAAGCTCGAAGCGCTCGAAGCCGCCGGCAAGCTGCGCGGCGAAGTGGTCGTCGTGCCCGTCGCCAATCCCATCGGCCTGAACCAGCATGTGCTCGGCCTGCTCGCCGGCCGCTTCGAGACGAACACCGCGCAGAACTTCAACCGCAATTTCTATAACCTGTTCGACCTGATCGAGCCTGTTATCGAAGGCCGTTTGACGGGCGACGCGGAGCAGAACCGCGCGGCCGTCCGTCAGGCGATGCGCGAAGCGCTCGACGCGCAAAAGCCGCGCACCGAAATCGAATCGCAGCGTCTCGCGCTGCAGCTGCTGTCGTACGACGCGGACGTCGTGCTCGATCTGCATTGCGACTGGGAAGCCGCACTGCATCTGTATACGAACCCCGACCTGTGGCCCGACGTCGAGCCGCTCGCGCGCTATCTGGATTCGAAGGCGTCGCTGCTCGCAGTCGATTCCGTCGGCAATCCGTTCGACGAGATTCACAGCTTCTGCTGGTCCGAACTGCGCGCGCGCGTGGGCGACCGCTTTCCGATTCCGAACGGCTCGATCTCCGTGACGGTCGAGCTGCGCAGCCAGCGCGACGTGTCGTACGAGTTCGCCGAGCACGACGCGCAAGGCATTATCGAGTACCTGACGCATCGCGGCGTGATCGCGGGTGAAGCCGCGCCAATGCCGCCGCTCGAATTCGCCGCGACGCCGCTCGCAGGCACCGAACCGATCTCGACGCCCGTGAGCGGTGTCGTCGTGTATCGCCAGGAAGTAGGCAAGTGGGTCGATGCAGGCGAGCCTATCGCCGACATCGTCGATCCGCTGACGGAGCGTGTCGTCACGTTGAAGACGACCGTGGCGGGCGTCATGTATGCGCGCCACCTGTCGCGCTTCGCGCAGGCAGGCATGGAGATCGCGCGGATCGCGGGCGCGAAGGCGTTTCGCACGGGGCAGTTGCTGTCGGCGTGACCGCGTGCGCGGCGCGCCGCGCGTTGCCTGATGAAGTCGAAATCGCCCGCATGATGCGGGCGATTTGCTTTGCAGCCAACCACTCGACTCCGCCTCAAGGCATCGCTTGTTTCGCGCGCAGCACTAAACAAATGGGCGATCTGCCCGCGCACATGCGAGCGATATGCGGCATATGCACAGATTTGCGCGCAACTCTTTCGCGCGCAAAGCGATTCGTTGTCGTATTTGTACTACATATTCACTGAAAATCTGACCTGTCATATTCCTTACCCTTCCTCTGGTTACATTTGCGCCCGTCGCGCGACCGGCCGCAGAGCAGGCTCGCGATGGCCTCTTTTCAATCCGGAGAAAGCTTTGAAGAAGAAAGTTATTACCACCGCTCTACTCGCCTCGGCTTTTGCAGGCACCGCGCACGCACAAAGCAGTGTCACGCTGTACGGCATCATCGACGCAGGTATCAGCTACGTTAACCACTCAAAGACTTCGACGAACGGCAGCTCCAAGCTGTTCAAGTACGACGATGGCGTTGCACAAGGCAGCCGTTGGGGCATGCGCGGCACGGAAGACCTGGGCGGCGGCCTGAAGGCACTGTTCGTGCTCGAAAGCGGCTTCAACAGCGGCAATGGCACGTCAGGCCAGGGCGGCGCGCTGTTCGGCCGTCAGGCGTTCGTGGGTCTGGCAAAGGACGGCATCGGTTCGCTGACGTTCGGCCGTCAATACTCATTCTCGACGGAGTACCTGGGCAGCAACTATACGACGGGCGGCCTGACGGTTGCGGGTAACTACGCTTACCACATCAACGACGTCGACCAGCTGACGTCGAGCCGTATCAACAACGCCGTCAAGTTCTCGAGCGCGAACTACGCGGGCTTCACGTTCGGCGCGATGTACGGCTTCTCGAACCAGGCTGGCGCATTCGGCGGCGCGCCGCAAACGGGGACGGCGGCAGCACCCGTCGCAGGTTCGTCGCGCGCGTACAGCTTCGGCGCGAACTATGCGAACGGCCCGATCGGCATTGGCGCAGCGTACACGGACATCCGCTTCCCGAGCCAGGCAACGCCGTCGTTCCCGACGACGATCGCCAACGTCGGCACGGGCACCGTGCGCGACCTGCGCACGTTCGGCCTGGGCGGCCGCTACATCGTCGGCCCGGCAACGATCTACGCGCTGTGGACGAACACGTTCTTCGAGCCGATCACGGGTAGCTCGACGATGTTCAACAACTACGAAGGCGGTGTGAAGTACATGTTCACGCCTGCGCTGACGGCTGGCGTCGGCTACACGTACTCGCGTCTGTCGGGTCTGACGACGGGTCACTTCAACCAGGTGAACGCAAGCTTGGACTACGCACTGTCGAAGCGCACGGACGTCTACCTGCTGACCATCTACCAGGACGCGTCGGGCAAGACGGGCACGCAGCAAATCCAGGCTCAGATCGGTTCGAGCCCGTCGGCGTACTTCGGTCCGTCGGGTAACGGTTCGCAGAACCAGCTGGCGTTGCGCGTCGGCATGCGCCACAAGTTCTAAGCTGCTTTGTCTGGTGAAGCGCTTCGACGCGTTTCGCTTTGCGTTCATGCCGTTCAGTTATGCGACTGAACGGCATTTTGTTTTTTGAGCTGGAAGTAGCAGAAAACGGCATCCGGCCGCAGCCTCTACCGGCCGTGCAGGTGCTGGCGTTCTAACCGTCGCTTCCTGATGCCGGCTCAATCCAATACCCGCCGGAAAGTCATCGGCGGATCAACTGCGGTTTCGCTTCCCATCAAATCTTGTGACGATCATCTGCTGCGCATTGATCGCGTCCATTTTTCGCATTTGCCAGATTGCGTTTCGCTAAGGACTAGACAAGCATCGAGTAACGGAGGCGCGGTTCCTTCACGCCGGTCGGCGACCATTTTGTAGATTGTCTTGTGCGTGCTTCTGACGGTTTTTGCTGCGCGCCATTTGACCGCACTCTATCTGGCAACACCCGGCAACACACCGTATTGCATTGGTATGGCTATCCGTTTCGGCTTCAGAATATTTGCGAATGACGATATGCCGGACCCCGATGATATGGGCGATATCGCGCTGCTGATCTACGTTGCGTGCGCATTGGTGATCGTGGGCTCCACCGTCGGTGTAGCGGGCGCGCTTGTTTGGCGGCACCTCTTCTCTCAGCGTTTGCGTTGACATTGTCATCCGAACGCCGCTAGTTTTTGCATCGCTTTAGCGCTTACGCCATCCGCCCGACGTCCTAATCCTCCGTCACGAACACCCGCACTTCTCCATCCGACGTCGGCATCGTAAAGTCGCGCGTGCGTCCTGCGCGCACGTCGAACAGCAGGCGTTCCAGCCGCTCGAGGCGCTTTGCCGTCTCGTCGCTTGTCAAAGCGGTCGTTTCATTGGGGTCTTTCAGCAGTGCCTTACGCGCCATCACGATGCGCGCAATCGCGCTCGATTTCGAAACGAATACTTCTTCCATGTCGGGTCATTCGCGCGGCCACATCGAAACTGCTTGCACATGCCGCGCCTGCTACGTTCATCAAAAGCTGCGCACTCGCCGGGCGCGCGATGATTTTATGAGCAAGCGCGAATTCGTGCAGCCACGCGGGCAATGCACTGAGGCACGGCCCTGGGCTGGAAGTGGGTTCGCATCATCGACAAACGCGGCACGACAAGCCGGTCAAGACGCAAACGGAAACGCAAACGGAAACGCAAGCGGCTGCGAGATATCGGCGAGACGCGGATTGGCGACGCGGACGTAGTCCGCGGCATTCATGACGATCGAACGGTCGACGCGGCCCGCGTTGAATGCGCTCTCCTCGTTACCTTCGACGAGCGGCGAATCGACGACGAGCACGATGCTCGCGTCGAACGCACATGGCGGAACTGCGCCCATTACACTGCGTGACGGAAGCGGCGAATTCGGGCGAAGCGAGCGTCGCCTTCCGTCGTTCAATTTGCCGACAGCAGTTCGGCGAACTTCTGCACATCGACGTTGCCGCCGCTGATCAGCACGCCGACAAGCTTGCCCTTGAGCCGATCCCTCATCTGACGCACGGCGGCGAAGCCGAGACAACCCGTCGGCTCCACGACGATCTTCATGCGCGCGGCAAAAAAGCGCATGCAGTCGACGAGTTCCGCATCGTTCGCGGTCAGCACGTCAGTCACGTCGCGCCGGATGATCGGGAACGTGTAGTGCCCGAGATGCTGCGTTTGGGCACCGTCGGCAATGGTCCGAGGCGTGTCGATATGGACGATGTTCCCCGAGCGGAACGACTGCTGTCCGTCGTTGCCCGCTTCAGGCTCGACGCCATACACGGCGCAATCGGGCGACAGCGCACGCGCCGCCAGTGCGCTGCCCGACAGCAGACCGCCGCCGCCGAGCGGCGCGAAAAACGCATCCAGCGCGCCGACCTCGTCGAACAGTTCCTTGGCCGCGGTGCCCTGCCCCGCGATCACGTCGGGGTGATCGTATGGCGGAATCAGCGTCAGGCCGTGCTTCTGCGCCAGTTCGCGGCCGATCTGCTCGCGGTCTTCCTTGTAGCGGTCGTAAATGACCACGTTGCCGCCGTAGCCCTTCGTTGCGTCGACCTTGATCTGCGGCGCGTCATGCGGCATCACGATCGTCGCGGGCATGTTCAGCAGTTGCGCGGACAGCGCGACGGCCTGCGCATGATTGCCCGAAGAAAACGCCACCACGCCGCGGCGCCGCTGCCCTTCGTCGAATTTCGACAGCGCGTTGAACGCGCCGCGAAACTTGAACGCGCCCATGCGCTGCAGGTTCTCGCACTTGAAGAACACTTGCGCGCCCAACGCTTCGTTGACGGTGCGCGAAGTCAGCACAGGCGTGCGGTGCGCGACGCCTTCGACGCGCTTCGAGGCGGCGACAATGTCGTCGTAAGTGGGCAACGGAAGCTGGGTCATGAAAATCTCGATTGAAGCCGCTGGATCAGGACAGATTGTGATTAGACATAACGTCTATGTCAAGACGTTTTGTAAATGCGCCGGCGAATCATCTGGCGTCACTTGGCGTCGTTGTACACCGTCGCGCGCGAGACGCCGAGATGCGCCGCAATGACCTCCATCGAGCGGCGCACTTCCAGAAAACCCGCCTGCTTCAGCTCCTGCATCAACGCGCGGCGCTGCTCGGTCTTGAGCGCCTGCGGCGTGGTCGCGAGCGACATCGCGTATTGATCGATGCGTTCGCGGATGACCTCGGCATTGGCGGGATCGAGCGACTCTTTCGCGCCGACACCAGACGCCGTGCAGAATTGCTCAAGCATGTTCTGAATGCCGCGAAAGAGATTCAGATCGACATTCAGACACAACGCGGCGATGTAGCGCCCGGTGGAATCCTTGATGCCGATCGACGTGCTCTTGGCGCGCCGCCCGTCGGCGAACTGGTTCGGGTAGTTGGTCAGCAGTTGCGGATAGGCGTCGTCGGCGATGCGCGCGAGCCCCAGTTCCGTGGTCGGATCGCCGACCACCCGCCCGGACAGATTGTTGTGGATGGCGAGAATCGAATGTTTCGGGTCGCGCAAATCGTGCACGACGACTTCGCAAAACGGCGCGAACGTCTGCCCCAGCCCTTGCGCGATCTGTTTCGCCTGATCGAGCAGCGACGCTTGCTCCCGCTCCAACGCGCTCATTTTCATAGTAGACGTTTCATCTAAAGTTACCCAGATTGTACAGACAAGCGCCGCTTGAGGCGGCGTCACTTTCGCTTGATCGCGACCCGCGATCGCCTATATTCGTTCTCATCCGTGATGCATGCGCCTTACGAACGAGCGAGCCGATCATGGGCGATTCATACGACTATCCGGCGCAATACAAGGGTTCGAACCGGCGACGCTTTCTGAAACTGACGGGCGCCGCCGCGGCCGGTCTCGCACAAGGCGTCGCGCTGCCGGTGACGGCGCGCGCCGACGCGTTGACCAAGGCGCAGCGCGACAGCATGACGCCGCAACAGATCATCGACGAGATGAAACGCGGCAACTTGCGCTTTCAGAAAGGCGAGAGGAAGCCGCGCAACTATTTGCGCGAGCAGCGTGCGAGCGCGGCGGGCCAGTACCCCGCGGCCGTGCTACTGAGCTGCATCGATTCGCGCGCGCCCGCCGAAGTGATCATGGATCTCGGCATCGGCGACATCTTCAACTGCCGCGTCGCGGGCAACATCGACAACAGCGACATCCTCGGCAGCATGGAATTCGCGTGCAAGCTGTCGGGCGCGAAGGTCGTCGTGGTGATGGGCCATACGGCTTGCGGCGCGATCAAGGGCGCCATCGCCAACGCCGAACTCGGCAATCTGACGGGCCTGCTCGACAAGATCAAGCCCGCCGTGCAGGCCACGAACTATAGCGGCGAGCGCTCCGCCACCAACTATGCGTTCGTCGACGCGGTGGCGCGCAAGAACGTCGAACTGACGATCGCGGACATCCATCACAACAGCCCCGTGCTCTCGGAGATGGAAGCGCAGGGCAAGATCGAGATCGTCGGCGCCATGTATGACCTGCACACGGGTGCCGTTGAGTTTTTGGCGTGACTTGGGCGTGACTTGGGCGTGACTTTGGCATGACGCGCTGGTTTTTTCTGTTACGCTGCGCCCTTTCTCCAGCCTCGAACCCGTCAAGATGGATACCCCTTTCAACGAACGCGGCGTGTCGGTCACGCGCAACGCGCTGTCCGCGGCCGGCCAGGTCTTTCCGCTGCGCGACATCCAGGACGTGCGCGTCGTCACCGTGCGAAAGAACAAGATCGTGCCGTGGGCGTTGTCGCTGATCGGCGTCGCGGGCATGATTGCGGGCGGCGTATTCGGCTCGCCAGCGGCTCTCGTGGTCGGCGTGATGCTGATCGTGGTCGGCTGGCTGACGTGGCGCACGCAGGACGTCACGCATCGGCTCATGGTGCAGACGGGCGGCAGCGAGCGCGAGGCACTGTCGAGCATCGATCTGCCGTTCGTCGAGCGCGTGGCGCAAACCGTGCGCGACGCGCTCGCCGCCGCGGCGGCAAAGGCCACGACAACGGCAACCGCGCCGAAGGGCTGAACGCTGCCGCAACCGTCGCGGCATCGCGTCTTTATGGAAATTTAACGGCCCACGCAGCCGCTTTTGCGCCTGCTTGAGACGCCGCCCGCTACAGTAGGCACGTCTGAACAGCCGCGCCGCCAACCATGCGGCGGCGCCTCGACCATGCATCCTGCACTCGCTTGCGCTCGCGCGCTGCCGCGCCGCGCACAACCCGTCGACACCTCGACACCACCGCCGCTGTCGCTCGTCACGATCGACGTGACCTTGCCCGGCACTTCGTCGGCGGCGCCGCGCCGCGCCTTGCGCGCGGCGCTCGGCGAAGGCTCGCGCCTGTTCGTGATGGCCGTCGACAGGCACAACGTCTGCATCACCTTTCGCGTGGAAGTGACGGCGCGCAGCGTCGGCGATGTCGATCGGCGCGCTCGCGGGCGCGCTGCGCCGCGCGACGATCGGCCGCGTGCGTGCAGTCGGCCTCGCGCAATCGATCGCCCATCAGCACTGACGCCGGCCTCGCGCGTCGCGACAGACAAGCGCCCCCGCTTCACACATTTTTGCAGCCAGCGACGACCGCCCGCGTAGAGTCGGCGGTTTCGTCATCTCGCGTGCCCTCGCGCGATGCCACGCGCGCCGTGAAGCCGAACGGACGGCATCCGTCGAGACACGAGCGCCGCGCACGGCCGCCACCGAGGCCACGCCCTTCTGCAAGGTGTATGTGATGTTTGTCCCGCTGCTTGTCCCGCTATCTGCCCATTTCCTCCGGCGCATGGCCGGCGTTGCGGGCGCGTTGGCCGTGCTCGCGCTCGCGGCCTGCTCGACCACGTTCAGCACGCCCGTTCCGCCCGAGACCCACGCCTCGCTGATCAACGAAGGCCGCGACGGCCTGCTCGTGCCGCTGTACGCGGAACGCAGCGACACGCACGGGCGCGCGTCGATCGGGCTGCCCGTGCAGATGGACGGCAAGTCTGTCTATCTCATGCTCGACACGGGCACGCGCGGCGCGCGCGTGCTGTCTTCCGTGTTGCCGCGCTCGAACTATCCGGCGACGGGCGCGCGCACCGCGCTTGCGCTCGCCACCGACGCGCAGGTCGCGGGTGCAACAGTCACGGTGCCGCTGAGCATCGTCGGCACGAAGCCCGTCGATGTCGCCGTGCAAGCCGTCGATCAGGTCACCTGCCTGAAGATCAACAAGCATTGCGTCGCGCAAGACGGCTTCACGGGCGAGTTCGGCTGGGCGTTCTCGGGCATCCTCGGCGTGGGTGCCGATGATCCGCGCGACGCGTGTTGCACGCAGCCGTTGCGCGCACTCCCCGCCAACCTGGGCCAGCGCTACATGGTGCACTCGAACCTGAACCGCCCATTTCTCGTGCTGAGTCCGTCGACTGCGTTGACGAAGGATTTCACGGCCGTGCCGTTCGCGCTCGCAAAAGACGGCTCCGCGCAATGGCCGACGGGCTGCGTGCAGGTCGGCAACAAGATGCGCCTGTGCGCGCCCGTCGTGTTCTCGACGGGCGGCACCGACATGATCCGCATCGAGACGGACAAGGCGCCCGACTGGGCCAGCGACACCGACGAACACAAGACGTTTGCACAAGGCAACTACGACGTGGTGCTCGGCGTCGGCGAGTGGGCGCACCGTTTCGACGATGCACAAACGACGATCGCCAAGGCCGCGCCCGGCGCGAACCGGATCGTGGTGGGCCTGATGTCGCTGCAGAACATCGACTTGCTGTTCGACTTCGCGCACGGTCAGCTCGGCTTGCGCGCGTCGCGCAACGTCGAGCGCATGGGCGGCTGATCGCTGGAATCGTCTGGTCACGCCGCAGCGCGAACACCAGGCAGCAAAGCAAAAAAAACCGCCGCGCGACAGCCGTTCGCGCGGCGGCTTTTTATCGCGTGACGCTCACGTGAGTTCGAGCGGCTTCACGTTCCAGATTTCGCGCGCGTACTCGGCGATCGTGCGGTCCGACGAGAACTGCCCCATGCCCGCGACGTTCTCGATCGCGCTTTTCGTCCAGCCGCGCCGGTCCGCATAGCGCTTGTCCACTTCGTCCTGCGCCTTCGCGAACGCTGCGAAATCGGCGAGCACCATGTAGTGATCGCCCCAGTCGACCAGCGTGTGGAAGATGTCCGAAAAGCGCAGCGGATCGTCCGGCGAGAAGAAGCCCGTGCGGATCTGGTCGAGCGCGAGCTTCAGTTCCGCGTTGTGCTCGTAGATTTCGCGCGGACGATAGCCCTTCGCGCGCAGTTCGTCGACCTCGTCGGCCGTGTGGCCGAAGATGAAGATGTTGTCGCGTCCGACGGCATCGCAGATTTCGATGTTCGCGCCGTCCATCGTGCCGATCGTCAGCGCGCCGTTCAACGCGAGCTTCATGTTGCCCGTGCCCGACGCCTCCGTGCCCGCCATCGAAATCTGCTCGGACAGATCCGCCGCGGGGATGATCAGCTCGGCGACGCTCACGCCGTAGTTCGGCACGAACAGCACCTTCAGCTTGTCGCCGACGATGGGATCGTTGTTCACGGCCTTGCTGATGTCGCCAATCAGCTTGATGATCGTCTTCGCCATCCGGTACGCGGACGCCGCCTTGCCCGCGAACATCACGACGCGCGGCACCCAGTCGCGTTCGGGATTCGCGCGGATGCGGTTGTAGCGCACGATCACATGCAGCGCGTTGAGCAACTGGCGCTTGTACTCGTGAATGCGCTTGACCTGCAGATCGAACATCGCCTCGGGGTCGAACGTCATCTTGGTGTGATGCTGCAGGCGATGGATCAGCCGCAGCTTGTTCTGCCGCTTCGCTTCGTGGAACGCGTGAATGAACGACGGGTCGTCGCGCAGATCGCGCAGCTTGGCAAGCTCGAACAGATCGCGCCGCCAGTGCGTGCCGATCTGCTCGTCGATCAGTTTCGACATCGACGGGCTCGACTGCGCGAGCCAGCGGCGCGGCGTCACGCCGTTCGTCACGTTCGTGAAGCGCTCGGGCCAGATCTTCGCGAAGTCGGCGAAGATGTCACGCGTCATCAGTTGCGAATGCAGCTTCGACACGCCGTTCACCTTCTGGCTCGCGACAATCGCCAGATGCGCCATGCGCACGCGCCGCTGCCCGTATTCATCGACGAGCGAAATGCGGCGAATCATGTCGACGTCATGCCCCGAATGCTCGCTGACGTGCTTCAGAAATTCGGCGTTGATGTCGAAGATGATCTCGAGGTGGCGCGGCAGAAGGCGCGCGAGCGTTTCGACATCCCACGTTTCGAGCGCCTCGGGCATCAGCGTGTGGTTCGTGTACGAGAACATCTGCTGGATGTCCTTCCACGCCTTGTCCCACGGCACGTGATGCACGTCGACGAGCAGCCGCATCAGCTCGGGAATCGCCAGCACCGGGTGCGTGTCGTTCAGATGCACGGCCACTTTTTCCGCGAAGCGGCCGAACGTGCTGTGCGTGCGCTGATAACGGCGGATCAGGTCCTGCATCGTCGCCGACACGAAGAAGTATTCCTGGCGCAGCCGCAGCTCGCGTCCGGCGGGCGTCGAGTCGTCGGGATAGAGCAGGCGCGAGACGTTCTCCGACATGTTCTTCGCGTCGACGGCGCGCCGGTAGTCGCCCTGATTGAACGCCGACAGATCGAGTTCTTCCGTCGCGCGCGCGGACCACAGGCGCAGCGTGTTCGTCGCGCTGGTCGCGAAGCCGGGAATCACGGTGTCGTAGGCCATCGCGTTCACGTGCTGCGTCTCGATCCATTCGACGCGCCCGTCGCGCTGCACCGTGCGTCCGCCGAAATGCACGATGTACTGCACTTCGGGGCGCGGAAATTCCCACGGATTGCCGGCGCGCAGCCAGTAGTCGGGCGTCTCGATCTGCTCGCCATCGACGATCTGCTGCCTGAACATCCCGTATTCATAACGAATGCCGTAGCCGAAGCCCGGAATGCCGAGCGTCGCCATCGAATCCAGAAAACATGCCGCCAGACGCCCGAGGCCGCCGTTGCCGAGCGCGGCATCGGGCTCGAGATCGGTCAGCGCTTCCATGTCGACGCCAAGGCCGGCGAGCGCTTCCTTCATCTGGTCGTAGATGCCAAGCGCGAGCAGCGCGTTCGTGAACGTGCGCCCGATCAGAAACTCCATCGACAGGTAATACACGCGCTTCACATCCTGCTCGTATTGCAGGCGCGTGGTCTTCATCCAGCGCGCGACGAGCCGGTCGCGCACGGCGAGCGCCGCGGCATGCAGCCAGTCTTGTGGGCGCGCCGTCACGGCATCCTTGCCGACGCCGTACATCATGCGGTTGGAGATCGAGCGCCGCAGCGCATCGACGGTACTGTTGAGCTGGTCGAATTCCAGATCCACCGCTGTCATCGAGGCCTCCGGTGTTAGGACGCGGCGCGCGCTGAACGGCTTGCGTATCGAATGCGGGCGGCGCGAGCCGGTCTGGTGGATAAATAAGCAGAGTAGGACATTTTGCGATATCCCGCGTCTGCGGCCGTTGCGTTGCCGAATAACCCGCTACACAAGCAGACAGCGAGCGCGACAGAGCAGTTCCGTGACTGCGCTTTCAGGATGTCGCAGGGTTCTCATCAGGTTCTCATCAGGTTCTCATCAGGTTCGCATCAGGTTCGCATCAGGTTCGTCTGACGTCCTCTCAGGTCGTTTCGCTTCGCACGATGCCGGTGCAGACGGCTCCCTTCCTTGCACTAGTATGGATGAGTAACAAGGCGGATCGGAGACAGCGCCGTTCGCGCTGCGCGCCGGTCGCCCGTCGCTGGCTGCTCGCATCGCCGTGCTCCGATGGAGGTCGAAATGAACGCACAATCCGTGCTCGGTATCATTCACGCGCAGGAATGCTGATGGTGTCGCTGATCCGCGCGTTGCCTGCCGCCGAGCGGCGCAAGGTTTCCGACGAGTTTCACGGTCAGGTCGAACTGGCCGAAGCGCCGCATCTGAGCGACGGCCACGATCGCGAGATGACCGATGCCTTCAAGGCGCATATTCGCAAGCTATCGATCCTGCTCGCTTCCTGTAGCTGATCGCATTGGCTCACGTCCCACTGTCCGCGCCAGATCCGCCAGCGCCGCGAGCGACGGACAGTTAGTTGCGATACGGGCGGCGGATCTCGCGCTCTTACAACCGCCTTTCGTGCCGGGCATTTCCGCGCGGCGGCCAGCAGAAATCGCGCCGGTCTGTGAAAATCGCGTGATTCGCATTTGCAGGTGCCGTCGTCCTGCCGACGGCACCTGCCGATGCGCGCCTTCGCGCCCCGCCGCGTCCTTTTGCAGAGCCCGCCCGTGTCCGAGAACACACCCGACCCCACTCGCGCCGCCGATGCGCCGATGTCCGCCAGCCGCCGCTTTGCGATGGCGGCGATCATGCTGTCCGTCGCGCTCGCGTCGCTCGATACCGCTATCGCCAATACGGCGCTACCCGCCATGGCCGCCGACCTGCACGCGAAGCCTGCGGCGTCGGTGTGGATCATCAACGCGTATCAGCTGGCGATGGTCGCGACGCTGCTGCCCTTGGCCGCGCTCGGCGACATCGTCGGGCACCGGCGCATCTATATCGGCGGAATCTGCGTGTTTACGGCGGCGTCGCTGGCGTGCGCGCTCGCGCCGACGCTGCCGCTGCTCGCGGGCGCGCGTGTCGTGCAGGGGCTCGGCGCGGCGGCGATCATGAGCGTCAATACGGCGCTCATCAGGCATCTTTATCCGCCGCATCAACTGGGGCGCGGCGTCGGCCTGAATGCGCTGGTGGTGGGCGTGTCGTTCGCCGTGGGGCCGACGGTGGCTTCGCTGATCCTGTCGGTGGCGAGCTGGCCGTGGCTATTCGCCGTCAACGTGCCGCTCGGCGTGGTGGCGCTGTCGTTCGCGCTGCCAGGTCTGCCCCGCACGCCGCGCGGCACGCATCAGTTCGATCGCGTGGCGGCGCTGCTGAACGTGATTACGTTCGCCGCGCTGGTCTTCGCGCTCGGCGAGGCGGCGCAGCGCGCGCCGTCGACGATCGTGCTGGGCGCGGCCGCTGTCGCGCTTGTTTTCGGCGCGCTGCTGATACGCCGCGAGGCGGGCCACCCCGCGCCGATGCTGCCCGTCGATCTGTTCAAGCTGCCCGTGTTTGCATTGTCGGCCGTCACGGCCGTGTGCTCGTTCGCGGCGCAGGGACTCGCATTCGTGTCCTTGCCGTTCTATTTCGAGGATGTCCTGCATCGCAGCCAGGTCGAAACCGGCTTTCTGATGACACCGTGGCCCGTGATCGTCGCGGCTGCTGCGCCGATTGCGGGACGCTTGTCGGACCGCTATCCGCCCGGACTGCTCGGCGCGATTGGACTGGCGATTTTATGCGGCGGCATGGCCGCGCTCGCGATGCTGCCGCCGCACCCGCCCGTGCTCGACATCACGATCCGCATGGCGATCTGCGGCGCAGGCTTCGGCTTTTTCCAGTCGCCGAACCTGAAGGCGTTGATGGCGAGCGCGCCCGTGCATCGCAGCGGCGGCGCAAGCGGCATCATCGCGACTTCGCGGCTGATCGGGCAGACGACGGGCGCGGCGCTTGTCGCATTGAGCTTCAGCATTGCTGGACGCCACGGCCCGACGCTGTCGCTGGCGACGGGCGCCGTGTTCGCAGGCGCGGCCAGCATCGCGAGCGGCCTGCGGCTTTTTGCGCCGTCGCATCGCGCGCAGACGGCTGTCGTGAGTGTCACGGCCAGTGAGCGGCAAACGACGGAAAGCTAGGCGATGCCGGCGCGCATCGCCGTGGCGCGTGACACGCGTCGCGCGTGCCGCGCCGTTTAGCGCGCGAAATACTCCTTCACGGCCGCCAGGAACGTATCGATATCGGCGCGCGACACGTCCATGTGCGTGACGAAGCGCGATGCGTACAACATCTGCGTGAGGATGCCCCGCTCCTTGAGCCACGCTTCGAGCGGCGCGCAATGCTCTTGTGCAATCTGCGCGAACACCATGTTGGTGGCGTGCGACTGCACTTTCACCTGCTCGATCTGCGCGAGGCCGGCAGCCAGATGCGCGGCGTTGTCGTGGTCTTCGGCGAGCCGTTCGACGTTGTTATCGAGCGCATACAGACATGCCGCCGCCAGCACGCCCGCCTGCCGCATGCCGCCGCCGAGCACCTTGCGCCAGCGGTGCGCGACGTCGATCAGCGCCTTGCTGCCGACCAGCACCGAGCCCACGGGCGCGCCGAGTCCTTTCGAAAAACAGATGGATACCGTATCGAACGGCGCGCACAGCGCCTCGACCGATTGCTTCGACGCCACGGCCGCATTGCAGACGCGCGCGCCGTCGAGATGGGTCGCCAGTCCGCGAGAACGGGCAAATTGCGTGGCCTCGGCGACGTAGCCCGCGAGCAGCACCTTGCCGCCGATGGTGTTTTCCAGCGCGAAGAGCCGCGTGCGCGCGAAGTGATCGTCGATCGGCTTGATTGCGGCGGCGATCTTGTCGAGCGGCAGCGAGCCGTCGGCGGCGTTTTCGATAGGCTGCGGCTGGATGCTGCCGAGCACGGCCGCGCCGCCACCTTCGTATTTGTAGGTGTGCGCCGCCTGGCCGACGATATATTCGTCGCCACGCGCGCAATTCGCCATCAGCGCGGCGAGGTTGCTCTGCGTGCCGCTCGGGAAGAACAACCCCGCTTCCTTGCCCGCGCGCTCCGCCACAGTGGCCTGCAGACGCAGGACGGTCGGGTCGTCGCCCCAGACGTCGTCGCCTGTTTCGGCGGCTGTCATCGCGGCGAGCATGGCCTTGCTCGGACGGGTCACGGTATCGCTGCGCAGATCGATCATGTGCTTTTCCTTGAGGATGACGGGCGCCCCGCTTGGCGTGCAACCCTGGCACGACGCATGAAGCGCGATTGAATCCGCAGAGTGTATCAACTCCGCCCGCGGCGGGCAGTTAGCCAGATGGCCAGGGTCCGGTGGGGTTTCAGCGGGCCGCCGCGCGTTCAGGGCGCTTCGAGCGCCCACTCGCGCGAATCGAAGGTATCGGCGAATGCCTCGAAGGCTTCGATGGGCAGCGGCCGGCAGAACAGATAGCCCTGATACGCGTAGCAGCCCGCATCGGCGAGAAAGTGCCGCTGCGCCTCCGTCTCGACGCCCTCGGCGATCACGCCAAGGCCGAGACTCTGCGCGAGCGCGACGATTGCGCGCGCAATCACCGCGTCGTTGGGATCGTCGAGCACGTCGCGCACGAATGACCGGTCGATCTTCAACTGCCCGAGGGGCAAACGCTTCAAATACAGCAGCGACGAATAGCCAACGCCGAAGTCGTCCAGCGAAAACACCACGCCCTTCGCGCGCAGCAGCGTCATCTTGCGGATCGTGTCCTCGACGTTGTCGACCAGCACGCTTTCCGTCAGCTCGAGCTTCAGGCGGCTAGGATCGGCGCCCGTGCGCGCCAGCGCGTCCAGCACGTTGGTGACGAAATTGTCTTCGCGCAGCTGCTGCGCGCTGACATTGACGGCAATCGACAGATGCGCCCGGTCCGCGCGCACCGCCCATTGCGCGAGCTGCCGGCAGGCCGTGTCGAGCACCTTGTCGCCGACCGCGAGAATCAGCCCCGTCTCTTCAGCAAGCGGTATGAACTCGGCGGGCGGCACGAGTCCCTGCTCGGGATGCAGCCAGCGCACCAGCGCCTCGGCGCCCGTCACGCGGCTGCCGTCGTACACCTGCGCCTGGTAATGCACGATCAGCTGGTCTTCGTCGATTGCGCGGCGCAACGCGGTTTCGAGCGCCGCGCGCTCCATCACCACTGTCTGCATCGCCGGATCGAAGAAGCAGATCGCGTTGCGCCCGCTTTCCTTCGACTTGTACATCGCGAGGTCGGACTGCTTCAGCAATTCGTCGATCGAGGTCTCGTGCCCCGTGAACAAGGTCGCGCCGATGCTCGCCGTCGTGCGGAATTCCGTGCCGTCGAGCTGGTACGTGGCGGACAGCGCGGCCAGCACTTTTTCGGCGGCGGCTTCCGTCTCGCTCGCCGCTTCGTCGCGGTTTCGGCTCAGATCGCCGAGCACGATCACGAACTCGTCGCCGCCCATGCGCGCGACGGTGTCGCCCTCGCGCACGCTCGCCAGCAGCCGCCGCGCGACCTGGCCCAGCAGCAGATCGCCCTTGTCGTGCCCGAGCGTGTCGTTGAGTGTCTTGAAGTTGTCGAGATCGACGAACAGCAGCGCGCCGTGCGAATGGTTCTGCGCGCTCAATGCGATCACCTGCTTCAGGCGGTCGCGCAACAGCGTGCGATTTGGCAGATGCGTGAGCGCGTCGAAGAACGCCAGTTCCTTGATCTGCTCTTCCGCCAGCTTGCGCTCGGTGATGTCGTAGTGCGTGCCGACATAGTGCGTGACGCGCCCGTCCGCCGCCGTCACGGCCGTGATGGTCAGCCACTTCGGATAGATCTCGCCGTTCTTGCGGCGATCCCAGATCTCGCCCTGCCATCCGCCGACGCGATGGATCGTGTCCCACATGTCGCGGTAGAACGCGCGGTCATGGCGGCCCGAGCTGAGCATGCGCGGGTTGCGCCCGATCACGTCATCGGCCGTATAGCCCGTGCACTGCGTGAACGCCGAGTTGACGCGCAGAATCGTGCCGTCGGCATCCGTGACCATCATGCCTTCGAGCGAATCGAACGCGACGGCCGCGATGCGCAGCTCCGCCTCGCTCTCGCGCAGTTCGGCCGTCATCTTCGACGCCAACCGCAGCGCGCGGCTGCGGCCGCTTGCAAGACTCCACGCGAACAGCGCGAGCAGCACGCTCAAGCCCGCGCCCGTGAACGCGATCAGCAGCTTCGCATTGCGGCCGAAGCGCGCCTTGAAGTCGTCCTGCGCGACCATCGACAGCGTCCAGTCATGCCCGCCGACCACGAGGTATTCGTTGGCGGAGATCACGCTGGGACGCGTCGGTTCCGACGAGCGGTAGAGCAGCGCTTGCGGCGACGGCTGCGTGCCGTCGTAGATCGACAGATACAGTCCGGGCGGCTGTTCGCCGTACAGGCTGGCAAGCACGTCGCGCATGCGGAACGCCGCGTATACCCAGCCGAGCAGATGCGCGCGGCGGTCGTCGACATTGTCCTGCGGCGCGCCGCGCTGATAGACGGGCAGATACATGACGAAACCCGGCACGGGCTGCTCGCCCGAGTCCGACGCGAGCTGCACCTTGGCCGACACGACGGGCAGCCCGGAGTCGCGCGACTTTTCCATCGCCAGCCGCCGCTCGGGACTCGCCCACGCGTCGAAGCCGAGCAGCGCATGGCCGTCGAGCGCCGGCTCGCGCCGATCACGGGATTGCTGTCGGGCGTCTCGCCGGGCGGACGGATCGCATAGCGCGAGCCGGCGCGCGCGCGCATCGCGGCCATGTGCGCGTCGCGCTCGCGCGCGGGCACCCACTGCATGACGCCGATCGCCTGCACGCCCGCGAAGTTCGCGTCGGCGTTGATCGCGTTCAGGTAGCCATGAAATGCGTCGAGATCGAGCGAGCCGCGCGCGGCGAACATGCCTTGCACGCCGCGCAGCATCTGCTCATAGGTCGCCATGCGCTGTTCGACGCGACTCACGCATTCGCCCAGCGCGAAATTGAATTCCGACAGCAGCTCGCGCCTCGCAGCCTGGCGCTCGTGATTCCACACCGACCAGGTGATCGCCAGCCCGGTCACGAGGATGAGCAGCGGCAGCAGGATGACGCGCGTGCGCATCATCGCGGCAACGCGAAATCGACCATCGAATCCGCCAGCTCAGGTTTGAAGTATTTCCTGAAGATGCGGCGCACTGTGCCGTCCGTGCGCATCTCTTCGACGAGCGCGCGCCACTTCGCACGCTCGTCGGGCGACAGCGCCCGCTTCGACATGATGAGACCGTGCGGCACGGCGGCGTCGTTGAATTCGACGATGGTGGTGATGTCGCGAATGCGCTTCTCATCGAGCGCCGGATAGTCGAACGGCTCGATGATCATCCCCTGGATGCTGCCGCGCATCAGCGCCTGATAGAGCGGCTCCAGGCCGCCCGCCTGACTGACGCGATTGGCCGCAGCAAGCGTGTCGACCAGTTCGTTGGCCGACGGGCTATAACGGAAGCTGCGGATCACGCCGAGCTGAAACTGGTCGTTGTGTTCGAAGTCGGATAGTTGCCGGATGCCCGCGTCCTTGCGCGCGAGCAGATAGAACTTGTCGCTGAAGTACCACGCGAAGTCGGCGTAGCGGTCGCGCTCGTCGTTCGTGATGCCGGAGAGGCTGAAATCGAGCGCGCCGGACTCGATCACCTTCCAGATGCGCGCCCGCGACATCAGGCTCACGCGAATATCGCAGCCGCTGCGGCGGACCAGTTCGTCGGCGAAATCCTTGTCGATGCCTGCGTTGGTGTCCTGCGAATAGAGCAGGCCGTGATCGTGCAGCGCGAGCGTGAACGGGCGCGTGCAGTCGGGGCCGCCAGCCGACGCCGCGCGCGAGGTGGCGGCGCCGAGAGTGATGAACGCAAAGAGCAAGCCGATGAGTCCACGGTGAATCACGGTGATGCTCCCCAGGGTTGGGTGATGGGTGCCTGACATCCGTTGCAGGCGGGCCGTTCGCGGTCCGGCGTCGAGCCTGCGCGTGGACGGACTTCTCGTGTTAACGGCAACGTGCGAGCCGACTTGACGCGCATAACCCTACACGATGAACGCGACGAAATTCGCATCGTTGATGCCGTGCAGCAGCACGCGCATCGCCAGGCCTCTGGTTTTTATGACCAGCCAAGCCGGCAACCACCGCCAGAAGGAACAAAAACGCAAACGCGCGCGCGCCCGCGCACGCCAGATCTTCGGCCCACACGAAATGCTGGATAAAGGCACAGCGCGCCAGCGGCACGTCGTCCGGCCGCTGCGTTTGCGCCTGATCGTAGGCAGCGAGCATGGTCCGATACGAGGCCTGCTGATCGCGCGACAGCCGTTCTGCCGCGCGGTCCGAAAATCGCAGCACGTCGGGCGGGAGGCCCCGGCGTGGGACGCCTGAACGGCGAGCATGGTCCCCAAGTGCCAGCAGGAGCGTTGTTATTACCGTCATGTCGTGATGATGCGAAGGACGTTGCGTGGATGCTGCCGCCGCCAGGTCGCGGGCACGCCTGGATGGGGCGCGCCACACGCGCTGCGTGGCTCTCACCTCACGCAAGACGGATGACAGGGTGCTCGTACCGTCTTACGGCAGTGCGTCGGCGAAACTTTAGCCGCGCGTCGACGGCCAGACAGGCTTCGCGGGCTGGAATGCAAAGCGCCCGCGACCTCGACGGTCGCGGGCGCGAAAGGACGCTTGCTGGCGTGCTGGCGTGCTGGCGTCTCGCGGTTTTCGGCGAGGCGCTGTCAGTGGCCGAGCGACTCCACCTTGCCCGAAGCGACGCCCGCCGTCTGCGGCTTCGCCATCTGCTTGACCAGCAGCGCGACGCATGCAACCAGCCCGGCAATCGCGATCGTCGCGAACACGCCGGAAAACGTGAAGTGCCGGCGCGTCAGCTCCGCCACCAGAAACGACCCTGCGATGCCGCCGAAACGGCCCACGCCGAGCATCCACGCGACGCCCGTGCCGCGTCCTTCCGTCGGATAGAACGCGGCGGCGAGCGCGGGCATCGACGATTGCGCGGTGTTCATCAGCACACCCGCAATGAACACGATCGCCACGAGCGCGCCGACGTTGCCCACCGCCTGCCCGATGCAGTAGACGCTCACGGCCGTCAGCGCGTAGCACACGGCGATCACGCGGTTCGCGTTGAAGCGGTCCATCAGCACGCCGCACAGCACCGCACCGACGCCGCCAAGGGGGAACAGCGCCGAGATCAATGTCGCGCTTTTCGGCGTCAGACCCGCGTCCTTAAGCAGGATCGGCATCCAGTTGATCGACGCGTAGAAAATCACGAGGCCCATGAAGTACGTGAGCCACAGCATCACCGAGCCGACGATGTACGGGCGCGACAGCACGAGGCCAACGCCCTTGCTGCCCGTCTGCGGCGCCGTCTCCGTCATCACGAACGAACCGGCGTTGAGCGCTTGCGGCGAGATGCGCGCGAGCGTCGTGCGAATCCGCTCGACGGCATAACTGTTGGCGACCATGAAGCGCACCGACTCCGGCATCTTCAGAAGCAGCACGACGCCGAGCAGCAGCGGCGTCACACCGCCGAGCACGAGCACGCTGCGCCAGCCGAAGTGCGGAATCATCCACGCGGCGAGAAAGCCGCCGAACGCCGCGCCAAGCGGAAAGCCGCAGAACATCAGGTTGATCACCGTCGCGCGGCGCCTGTCGGGGCAGAACTCGCCCATCATCGTCACCGCGTTCGGCATGGCCGCGCCGAGCCCGACGCCCGTGACGAAACGCAGCGTCGTCAGTTGCCCGATGCTCGAAGAAAACGACGACGCGAGACACGCGATGCCGAACAGGAACACCGAGCCGAGCAGCAGCGAACGGCGCCCGAGCCGGTCGGACAGCGGGCCCGACACGAGCGCGCCGCACGCGAGGCCGAACAGCGCGGCGCTCAGCACGGGCGCAAGATCGGGCTTCGTGAGTCCCCATTCGCCCAGCAGCGACGGCGCGATAAAGCCGATGGCAGCCGTGTCGAAGCCGTCCAGCAGGACGATCACGAAGCACATGAAAAACACGAGCCACTGAAATGCGCCGAATGGCTGCTCATTGATGAACGTCTGGACGTTCACGACGGAAGTGCGGTTCATCGCCTGTCTCCTGCTGCGTGCGGCGCGGAGTACGCGCCGCGCCGTCTGTCACTCTACAGTGCGTTGCAAGCGCGGCGCGAGAGGCGTTCTGGCCGGTGCAACATGAAGGAAATCTCGGGTTGTGTTCGTATATCGCACAACCTTTCAGAATGCGAACACTTTAGCGGTTCGCGCCGATGAGCGTCAACGAAGGGTTATCACCGATAGCCCGGTCTACGGCCGCTCTCCCGCGCTGCCTTCCCTGCTCGCAGCGATGTGATGGCAAGCGCAATCCGCGTTGCGATGTACGACGCGGTACTCGTCTTGAACGCATCGTCGGCACCGCTTTTAGCCCCTGAAACAAGGGTCAACCTCATCGATTTGGATGCCTGATTAAATTACGCAGGGAGACGGATTAGATGACGAGCCCATCGGCTCGCGCGAGCCCATTCGTTCGATGACCGTTTTGACGCACCTGTGCGGGCCTCGCCACAACTTACATTTAAAAAAACTTTCTTTACGTTTTACTTTCATCTATAACGACAGGGCATGTCGCGAACACGCCTGTCTCGCACATGTCCTCAGCCCACCCGTGCTAGCCGGTGGGCTTTTTTTTTGGCTCGCCGAACTCTGCAGCGCACACATACAAATTCCTTTCGTCAGTAGGTTTGACTTGGTGAAAACCCCTTGACGCTTTCACTTGACTTACTTGATATATCACATATCGTATGAAATCTATCAGCGCCGCATTTCGGCGATGGTGGATCGACAGAGAGCCGCCAAGGCACCCGCAAACCTGGAAGACAAGCTGGTTGACAAAGGAGACAGCGATGAAGACAGAGCATCAGGAAGGGCCGTCGTCGTGGTACGCATCACCGTGGGTGCAACTCGTATTCGGCGTGATCTGCATGGCGATGATCGCCAACATGCAGTACGGCTGGACGCTGTTCGTCAACCCGATCGACGAGAAATATCACTGGGGCCGCGCGGCCATCCAGGTCGCGTTCACGATCTTCGTCGTGACGGAAACCTGGCTCGTGCCGATCGAAGGCTACCTCGTCGACAAGTACGGCCCGAAGCCCGTCGTGGTCGGCGGCGGGTTGTTGTGCGCGGTGGCGTGGACGATCAACTCGGCCGCGTCGTCGCTGCCGGCTGCTCTACATCGCGGCCGCGATCGGCGGGATTGGCGCGGGCGCCGTGTATGGCACGTGTGTCGGCAATGCGCTCAAATGGTTCCCGACGCGCCGCGGTCTCGCGGCGGGCATCACGGCGGCCGGCTTCGGCGCGGGCTCGGCGGCGACCGTCGTGCCCATCGCCAACATGATCAAGAGCAGCGGCTATGAAGCGACGTTCCTGTGGTTCGGCCTCGGCCAAGGAATCGTCGTGTTCCTGCTCGGCCTGTTCCTGCTCGCGCCGCCCGCCAGCCTGCTCGCGAACGCGAAGAGCGCGGTCAAGCGCCTCGTCCACAACGCGACGCCGCGCGAAGTGGTCGCCGCACCCGTGTTCTGGGTCATGTACCTGATGTTCGTGATGATGGCGGCAGGCGGCCTGATGGCGACGGCGCAGCTCGGCCCCATCGCGAAGGATTTCGGCCTGCACGACTCGCCCGTTTCGCTGCTCGGTCTGACCTTGCCCGCGCTGACCTTCGCGTTGACGATCGACCGCGTGCTCAACGGTTTGACGCGTCCGTTCTTCGGCTGGATCTCCGACCGCATCGGCCGCGAGAACACGATGTTCATCGCGTTCGGCATCGAGGCGATCGGCATCCTCGCGCTGTCGAAGTTCGGCCAGAGCCCGGTGGCGTTCGTCGTGCTGACGGGCATCGTGTTCTTCGCGTGGGGAGAAATCTACAGCCTGTTCCCCGCTACGTGCGGCGACACGTTCGGCCCGAAGTTCGCCGCGACCAACGCTGGCCTGCTCTACACGGCCAAAGGCACGGCGGCGCTGCTGGTGCCGTTCACGAGCATCGTCACGGCCGCGACGGGCAGCTGGCACGCCGTGTTCATGCTGGCGTCGGGCATGGCAGCCGTCGCCGCCCTGCTGGCGCTCTTCGTGCTCAAGCCGATGCGCCGCGCGTATGCGCAGCAGCATGCGGAGCCTTCGCTCGAGATGCCGTTCGGCGCGTCGCCGCATATCAGCGACTCGGCGCGGGTTTCGGCTGAAGGCGGTTGATGCTGGCTGACGGTCACTGAGCGCGGCGGCACGCGCTCAGTGAGCTTCGCGATGCCCGTCTGCATTCGTGCGACGGGCATTCGCGTTTGCGGTTCGCGTGGCGGTTTGCATTACGGTTCGCTTCAGGACACGCTTCATAACCCGCGTCGAATTACGCTTCAAAACAAGCCTCATCACGCGCAGATCGACCCGCGGGCATGCGGACTGCTACGCCATAGCCCGTACGCAACGACTTTGCACGGACACCGCCATGCCGACCATTCCCCTCCTCTCCATTCCGCTCCGCGCGCTTGCATCGGCGTGCTCGATCGCGGCCGCCCTGTCTCTGCCGATGCCCGCAAGCGCGCAAATCCCGGCGCAAAGCGGCGCCTCGCCGCAAGACAACCGCACGGCACCCATGGGCACGAAGGCCGATTCTCCGCCGCCGCATGCGCTCGAGTCGAACACGCCGCAAGCCGCCGAAGCCAAACCGCAATCGCGCGGCAGCACAAAGGCGTCGCCTGGTCACAAGCCCGAAGGCGCGGGCGGCTTCGAGAACGGGCTTTACGGCACGGGCACGGGGAGCAACAAATAAGCGCGCGCACCGAACGAGAACAAACTCTGATCCAGTGTCTGCACGACTTTTCTGTCAAGGGAAAGGGCGCTCGGTATCCCGGACACGCGCGCAACGCTGCATTCGTCGAACCGAACCTGACGCAGCGCAGGTCAACGTCCCGATACCCGGTCTCCGCACGGCGAAGTGTCCTCTGTACTTTGCTGCCGGAGCGCCCTTCTCCACGCGCCGGGTGGCACGCCAAAAATCTTCACGAACACGCGATTCAGATGGCTTTGGTCAGAAAACTCGCAGTCTGATGCGATATCGGTGAGCGAACGGTCCGAGTATTCGATTAGCCCTCGCGCCTTCTCGATGCGCTGTCTCAACAACCATTGATGTGGCGTGCATCCCGTCGTTCGGGTGAAAGCCCGGATGAAATGCTCGCGCGAGAGGCCGCATTCACGCGCAATGTCTGCCAGCGATTTCCGTTCGGACGCGCGAAGAAGCAGACGTTCTTTTGCACGCGTCTCCTGCGTGGTCCCGAGGCCGCCTCTTAATGGCATCGCGCGCACGCCGCGCTCATCGCGCCAATCCATGAAAGCACCGCAATGGCTGTTTGCGTCAGGGCGTAGCGGTTCATCGACTCCGCCAGCATGGCTGCCCGGGCTTGCTTCGCCGGTCCGGCACTATCGACATGCGAAGTCACGTACCACCTCGATTTCGACGGGCGACATCCCGCCTCCTGTTCCAATCTGAAGGCGCACAGCTTAGAAACTGGCGGGACGATGCAGAATATCGGCTGCACGCAATCCAGCGTTGCTCGATCAGCAAAGGAAAAGGCATGGACAAACTGCTCGCGCTGCAGACGTTTTCGGTCGTTGCGGACACGGGCGGCTTTTCGAAGGCGGCGCGCCAGCTCGGCACCGCGACGTCTTCGGTCACGCGCTTGATGGATGCGCTCGAAGCTTCGCTTGGCGTGACGCTGCTCACGCGCACGACCCGACACGTGACGCTAACCGATGCGGGTCTGACCTATCTGGAGCAGGTGAGCCGGCTGTTGTCGGAGCTGGTCGAAGCCGACGAGAGTGTCGCCGACGCGGGCGGCGAGCCGGTCGGTGCATTGCGCGTGTCGGTGCCCGTCACGTACGCGCGGATGGTGCTCGCGCCGCACATTTGCGCGTTTCTCGATGCCTATCCGCGCGTGTCACTCGATCTCGTGGTGTCGGATGCCTATCTCGATCTGGCGTCCGACCGGCTCGACGTCGCGGTGCGGATCGGCGAGCCGGCGCAGGACCCGGGCTTGATCGTGCGCAAGCTCGCGGAGAATCGCCGCATCGTCGTCGCGAGCCATGCCTATCTGGAGAGAATGGGAACGCCCACGGCACCCGTCGATCTGGCCGCGCATCACTGCCTGCGCTTTCCGTACCGCCAGGGTCGGCAGAGCTGGGTGTTCTCGCGCGACGGGCACACCGAGAAGGTGGAGGTCAACGGCAGGCTGACGGCCAACAGCCTCGACATCCTGCGCGAGGGTGTGCTGAACGGACAAGGGATCGCACTGGTGCCGGCCTGGCTCGTGCAACACGATATCGTCGCGGGCGAGATGCTGTCGCTCTTCGACGCGTGGTCGGTGCAGCCACTGACAGGCGACGCACAGGTCTATGCCGCGTACCTGCCGAACCGGCGTCATTCGCGCAAGGTGCAGACGTTCATCGCGTTTCTTGCCGAACGTATACGCGGGGCGCTCGCGTCGTGAAGGCGTATGCGCACTGCGCCCGGCAGCGCGCCTCCATTGCGATTTTTGCAACGCGAGATTGCGTGGCGACCGGCTTCCGCACGGCTCGTGCCTCTTCTAACCTTCCGACCTGACAAATGTCGCCCTTTATCCGCGTTGGTGTTCGTCGGCTGCGGTGATGGGGTAACCGGACCCGCCTCGCCCCCGAAGAGGCCATCGTTCAAGGAGTTAGCATGTCCACGCCCTCACGGACCCTCGGCGGCAAAGCAGAAGCGGTCCGGCTCACGTCGGGACTCGTCGCGCTGTTCGCATTCGCCTGCGGCGCGATCGTCGCGAACCTGTACTACGCGCAGCCGATCACGCTGTTGATCGGCTCCTCGCTCCACATGTCCGGCGACACCGCGAGCCTCGTCGTCTCGCTCACGCAGATCGGCTATGCGCTCGGCCTGTTCTTCATCGTTCCGCTCGGCGATCTGCTGGAAAACCGCACGCTCACGATCGTGACCGCGCTGGTGTCGATCGCGAGCCTCGCGGCGGCCTCGCTGGTGCATTCGCCGAGCTGGTTTCTGCTGCTCTCCTTCCTGATCGGCTTCAGTTCCGTCGCCGTGCAGATACTGATTCCGCTCGCGGCGCATCTCGCGCCCGATCACTCGCGAGGACGCATCGTCGGCACGATCATGGGCGGCCTGCTGCTTGGCGTGCTGCTGTCGCGCCCGCTCGCGAGCGTGGTCGCCGATCACCTGGGCTGGCGCGTGGTGTTCGGCGGCGCGGCCGTTCTGATGTCGCTCGTCACGGCCGTGCTCGCGCTCACCATCCCGCAGCGCCGGCCCGAGCATCGCGCCACTTACCTCGAACTGCTCGCCTCGCTCATCGAACTCACGCGCAGCCTGCCCGTATTGCGTCATCGCGCGCTCTATCAGGGCCTCATGTTCGCCACGTTCAGCCTGTTCTGGACGGCGGTGCCCATCGAATTGACGCGCCAGTACGGACTCACGCAATCGGAGATCGCGCTGTTCGCGCTGGTGGGCGCAATCGGCGCCACTTCCGCCCCCGTGGCGGGGCGACTTGCCGACGCCGGGCATTCCGTGCGCGCCACGCTCGTGGCCCTGGGCACGGCGGCGCTGTCCTTCGTGCCCGCGCTTGTGCACCCGGCATGGGGCGTGTTCGGCCTTGTCGTCACCGGGATCACGCTCGATTTCGCCGTGCAGATGAACATGGTGCTCGGCCAACGCGAGATCTACGCGCTGCATGCGTCCAGCCGCAACCGCCTCAACGCACTGTATATGACGAGCATTTTCGTGGGCGGCGCGATCGGCTCGGCGCTCGCCAGCACGCTGTTCGAACGCGGCGGGTGGGCGCTGGTTGCCAGCGTCGCCATGGTTTTCCCGCTCATTGCGTTCGTCCATTTCGTGTTCGCCGGACGCGCCCACGTGCGCACGGGCCGATAGAACCCGTCGTAGAACCCGAACTCAGAACCCGCACTTCAACGCCACGAACCTGCCCCCACAGGAAACTCGCCATGTCTTCCCTGCTCACTCCTTACGACCTGTCCGGCCTCGCGCTGCCCAACCGGATTGCAATGGCGCCCATGACGCGCGCACGCGCGCTGCACCGCGGCGAAGCCACCGCGTTGATGGCGCAGTACTACGCGCAGCGCGCGTCGGCGGGCCTGCTGATCAGCGAGGCGACGAACGTCAGCCCGCATTCCGCCGCGTTCGAACTCGCGCCGGGCCTCGTGACGGATGCCCAGGTTCAGGCCTGGCAGCCCGTGACGCAAGCGGTGCACGCGAAGCACGGGCGCATCTTCGCGCAACTCTGGCACAGCGGCCGCGTGAGTTCGATGGCGCTGCTCGACGGCAAGCAGCCGCTATCGCCCTCGGGGCTCAACGACGATCTCGAGCAACTACAGGTATGGGGCCAACTGCAAAACGGCTACTACACGAAGATCCACGCGACGCCGTCGCGCGCCATGACGACTGACGAAGTCACCGAGGCCATCGCCGAGTACCGCCGCGCCGCCGTCAATGCGCTCGCCGCCGGTTTCGACGGCGTCGAAATTCACGCCGCCAACGGTTACCTGCTGCATCAGTTCCTTTCGTCGACGACGAATACCCGCGACGATCGATTCGGCGGCTCGCTCGCCAACCGCGCCCGCTTTCTGGCCGAAGTCGTCAAGGCCGTGGGTGAGGTCATGCCGCTCGCGAAAGTGGGCGTGCGCGTATCGCCGTATGCGAGCTACAACAACGTGCGCGACGCCGATCCCGATGGCACTTACCAGTACGTCGCGCGCATGCTCGACGAAGCGGGTATCGCGTATCTGCACGCCGCCGACACGAACGGCTGGAGCGGCGAGCCCGATTTGCCTCGCATGATCGAGACCCTGCGCCCCGCGTTCAAAAGCACGCTGATGCTCAACGGCTCCATTACACCCCTAGCGGCGGATCGACTCGTCGCCGCCGGCGACGCCGATCTCGTCGCGTTCGGCCGCGCGTACATTGCGAACCCGGACCTCGTCGAACGCATCGCCGCGAACGTCGAACTGGCTACGGCGCGCCCGGTGGGCTGGTATGGCGGCGACAACGTGGGCTATGTCGATTACCCGCCGCATGGCGAAGCTGCCGCGGCCGACGCCCTCGCCTCGTGAAGCCTGCCCCACGGCAAGCGCGTTCGCGACCTGCCGCTGGCGGGCGACTCGCTCAGGAGGCTCATCGAGGTGTGACCGGACGGGCAGACGCTAGCGTCGATGCGCACGTGCGGGGACGGCATGGCATGGCACGCGCTAGCTATCGGCGGGCAATCTTTGTATGATCCCCACGACGCAATCAGGGGTGACCCAGCATGCCGCGAAAGAAAACGGAAGAAGCCGCGACGCCGCAGGCGCAACCCGCGACGGCGCGCCGCCTCGCGCCCGAGGAACGCGAGCGGCAGATCCTGCTCAAGGCTATCGACCACTTCGCTACGCACGGCTTCACGGGCAGCACGCGCGAACTGGCGCGTCAGCTCGGGGTCACGCAACCGCTGCTCTACCGCTATTTCCCCAGCAAGGAAGCGCTCATCGACCGCGTGTACGACGAGGTCTACCAATGGGATTCGTCGTGGGAAAAGCTGATTCTCGACCGCACGATTCCCATTCAGGAGCGCATGGTCAGGTTTTATCACGGCTATTCGCGCATCATCCTGCGCCGCGAGTGGATACGCATTTTCATCTTCGCGGGCCTGACCAAAGAAGGCATCAACTCGAAATACCTCGCACGCCTGCGCGGGCGCGTTTTCGTTCCCGTGATGAACGAGATCCGCGAAGCGTACGGCGTCGAGGCCGCGACCAACGCGCAGCAACGCGCGGCCGATCTCGAACTGATCTGGAGCCTGCACGCCAGCATCTTCTATATCGGCGTGCGCAAATGGATTTACGGGCTGCCGGTTCCCGACGACCTCGAAGCCCAGATCGCCTTGCAGATCGACGCCTTCCTCAACGGCGTCCCCGCGGCGCTGAAGCACCTACGACCCGCGGCTGCCGCAAAAGCGCCGCGCGCGAAACGGGCAAAAGAGGCGTCCTGACCAGGGCGCTCGTCCTCGCGATACGTTTTCGCAACATGCAGTTGCGGCATCTAGCCGATATTGCGCTGCACGCAAGCTCGCTTTCGACTTTGCCTCGATTCTCAGCATGACGCTCGCCGCGTAAGGTTTCGTTACGGGATTCGCAAGGCCGCGAACCTCACAACGTCACATACCTACGCAAAGGGATCGTCATGTCCAGCAAGCTTTTCTCCTCCGTCGATGTCGGCCCCGTCCGCCTGCACAACCGCATTGCCGTTTCGCCCATGTGCCAGTACAGCGCAACGAACGGTGAAGCGAACGACTGGCACCTGATGAATCTCATGCAGCTCGGCATTTCGAACGCAGGATTGATCATGCTGGAGGCGACGGCCATCGAGCCGCGTGCGCGCATCACGCACGGCTGTCTCGGGCTCTATGACGACGCAACGGAAGCGGCACTCGCACGCGTGATGGAATCGGCGCGCGCGGTTGCGCCGCAAACCATGCGATGGGGCATCCAGCTCGGCCACGCGGGACGCAAGGCGTCTGCGCAACGTCCGTGGGAAGGCCGTGGAGCGCTTGGTGAAAATGAGCAGCCCTGGACAACGGAAGGCCCCTGCGCCATTCCCTTCGCCGCCGGCTGGCACACACCGCGGGCGATGACGGCGAGCGACATCGCCCGCGTTCGCGAACGCTTCGTCGAATCGGCTCGACGCGCCGTGCGCCTGGGCTTCGATATCGTCGAGATCCATGCCGCGCACGGCTACCTGCTGCATCAGTTCCTCTCGCCGCTCGCGAACCAGCGCGACGACGAATATGGCGGCAGCCTCGAAAACCGCATGCGCTTCGCGCTGGAAGTCGCCGATGCCGTGGCCGCCGCGCTGCCCGAGCACGTAGCGCTCGGCTTGCGCATTACCGGCACGGACTGGCTGCCCGGTGGCATCACCGTCGAAGAAGCGGCGACGCTGGCAGCGGCACTGAAGTCGCGCGGCGTTAACTATGTGTGCGTGACATCGGGCGGCGTGGCGCATGCGTCGATCAAGGTCACGCCGGGCTATCAGGTGCCGCTTGCCGGGCACGTGAAAGCGGCCAGTGGCATCGTCACGCGAACTGTCGGCATGATCGTCGATCCGCACCAGGCCGAAGCCATCATCAGCGAGGGACAGGCCGATATCGTCGCCATTGGCCGCGCATTTCTCGACGATCCGCGCTGGGTCTGGCACGCCGCCGAGCGGCTCGATGCGCTAGACGCGATTCACTACCCCCCGCAGTACGAACGGGCGGGCGCGCCGCACTGGCGCGGCGCCGCCCTGCTGCGTCCTCACGAAGCCCCGAGCCTCGCCTGATTCGACCCATATGGCCCCTGGAGCACGCACTCGCTCCAGGGTAAACACCCGCGCGTTTGCGCTTGGTATTCGCGCATATTCTTCCCTACAATTTATCAACCGATCAGTTATCGATCGATAAATTACGAGGAGCATCTCATGCCGATTTGCAGGCTTGCCCACTACTCGATCCGCACGACCGATCTCGAACGTTCGTGCCGGTTCTACGAACGCGTACTCGGCTTCAGGCGCGGCTACCGTCCGCCTTTCGACTTTCCCGGCGCATGGCTTTACCGGGGCGGCGACGAAGCCGACTACGGCATCGTCCACATCATCGGCGTGGACGCGGACAACCCTGCGGGACTGACTGCGTATCTGGGCGACAAGGCGCAGGTGGAAAGCGGCACGGGAACCATCGATCACCTCGCCTTTCTCGCAACCGGTGTGCAAGCGATGTGGCAAACGCTGCGTGACGAAGGGCTCGAGTGGCGCGACCGCACGGTGCCGAGCCTCGGCCTGCACCAGATCTTCGTGGAGGACCCCTCGGGCGTCACCATCGAACTGAACTTTCCCGCCTCGGAAGTCGAACACGGCGAGGCAAAAGCAGGGGCAGCACCGAACGAAACAGGCAATCCGGTCAAGGCAGGGAACTGAGATGAACAGCAAGACTACGAAGGGCACCGCGATCGTGGTGGGCGGCTCGCTTGGCGGCTTGTTCGCCGCCAACCTCCTTGCACGCGACGGCTGGACGGTGAAAATTTTCGAACGCGTTCCGCAGGCTTTGTCGGGACGCGGCGCGGGCATCGTCACGCATCCTGAGTTGTTCGCGGCGCTGAACGCGGCGGACATCCGCTTCGACGACACGATCGGCGTAAGCGTCGATAAGCGCGCAACCTTCTCACAGGATGGCACGATGATCTCCGCCTGCGAGATGCCTCAGGTGCTCACCGCATGGGGGAAGATGTACAGCGTGTTGCGCGGCTCGATCGACGATCGTCACTATCACCCCGGCATGTCGGTCGTGCGCGTCGACGAGGACGCCGAGCGCGCTACCGTTACGCTGGCCGACGGCACAACGCACACTGCGGACCTCGTGATTGCGGCGGACGGGCTGCGTTCGGCAATCCGCGAGCAGTTTTTGCCGCGCGTGGCCTTGCAGTACGCGGGCTACGTCGCATGGCGCGGTCTCGTCGATGAAGCGGCCATTTCCGCGCCTACGCATGCGGCCCTGTTCGACAAGTTCGCCTTCTGTCTGCCTCCGCGCGAACAGATTCTTGGCTACCCGGTGGCGGGCCACGCCAACAGTACGCACCCCGGCGAGCGGCGCTACAACTTCGTCTGGTACCGCGCGACCAACGAGCAGACCGCGCTTCGCGACATGCTCACCGATTCGTCAGGCAAGCGCTGGGAAGGCGGCATTCCCCCCACGCTGATTCGCGACGACGTGCTGGCCGACATGGAAGACGCCGCGCAAGCACTGCTCGCACCGCAGTTCGCGGAGATCGTGACCAGGGCCGCACAACCGCTTTTCCAGCCCATTTTCGACCTCGAAGTGCCGCGCATGGCCTTTGGCCGCATTGCCCTGCTCGGCGACGCCGCGTTCGTGGCGCGCCCGCACTGCGGCATGGGCGTGACCAAGGCAGCGGGCGACGCGATGGAACTCGTCAAGGCATTGCGCGAAGGCGCCGACGTGCGCGGCGCGCTGGAAGCCTATAGCGCCGTTCGCACCGAATTCGGCGCCGCCATCGTTCAGCACGCGCGCCACCTGGGCGCGTACATGCAGGCGCAACTCAAGGACGAGTCCGAGCGCGAGATGGCCGAACGCTACCGCACGCCCGAGGCGGTGATGCGCGAGACGGCCGTCCCCTGGGCGGCGTGACGACGCACGCGCGGCGCGCAACGCGCATGCAACGCCGACGCAACGATAAGGCGCCGCCGCGCGAGCCAAACATGAAGCAAATGGAGACAACGTGGAACACACTTTTTCTTCTCACGGCGCATACGGACACGATGGAGCCGCACTACCCGCCGATCCCCCGCAGACGCTGATCGGCAATCCCCGCTTCACCGAGCTCGTGAAAAAGCGCCGCGCGTTCTCGTGGGGGCTGACCGGCTTGATGCTCGGCGCCTATTTCGCCTTCATCCTGTCGCTCGCCTTTAACGCGAAATGGCTCGGCATGCCTATCAAGCAGGGCGCGCCGACGACGTGGGGGTTTCCCGTCGGCTTTGGCATGTTCGTATTCACGTTCGCACTCGTGGCCATCTATGTCGCCCGCGCCAATCGCGTGCACGACGCGATGGTCGAAGCCTGCGCCAAAGGGGAAAAATCATGAAACGCCTGGTACTCCTCGCGTGTTTCGCGCTGACGGTCCTACCCGTCGCGGCGCAAGCCGCCTCGGCCACACCCATCTCGCAAGGTCACAATACGCTCGCCATCGGCATGTTCCTCGCGTTCGTGGCCTCCACGCTCTTCATTACCAGGTGGGCGGCGCGCAGGAACAACAGCGTATCCGATCACTACGCGGCAGGCGGCAAGATCACCGCCCTGCAGAACGGCTGGGCCATTGCGGGCGACTATATGTCGGCCGCTTCGCTACTCGGCATCTCCGCGCTGGTGTTTACGAGCGGCTACGATGGCCTGATCTACTCGATCGGGTTTCTCGCGAGCTGGCCGATCATCCTGTTCCTTATCGCGGAGCCGCTGCGCAATCTCGGCAAATACACGCTCGCCGACGTCGTGTCCTGGCGTCTCGCGCAGCGCCCGATCCGCGCGTTCGCGGCGTCGAGCTCCATCGTCATCGTGCTGCTCTATCTGGTCTCGCAGATGGTGGGTGCGGGCAAGCTGATCGAACTGCTGTTCGGCCTGCACTACAGCGTCGCCGTCGTGATGGTCGGCGTGCTGATGGTCATCTATGTGTTCTTCGGCGGCATGCTCGCCACCACGTGGATTCAGATCATCAAGGCGGTGCTGTTGCTCGCGGGCGCCGCCTTCATGGCGTTCATGGTGCTCGCGCACTTTGGCTTCAGCCTCAATGCGCTCTTTGCGCAGGCCGTTGCCGTGCATCCCGCGCACGACGCCATCATGCGGCCCGGCGGCCTCGTCTCCGATCCCGTTTCGGCTGTATCGCTGGGCCTCGCACTCATATTCGGCACAGCCGGTTTACCGCATATCCTCATGCGCTTTTTCACCGTCGGCGACGTCAAGGCCGCGCGCAAGAGCATTCTGTACGCAACAGGCATCGTCGGCATTGGCTACGCGCTCATCATTGTGATCGGCTTTGGCACGATCGCGCTCGTGGCGACCGAACCGGACTATCACACGCCCTCGGGCGCGGTGATCGGCGGCGTCAATATGGTCGCGATCCATCTCGCGCACGCGGTGGGCGGCAACGTCTTTCTCGGCTTTATCTGCGCCGTAGCGTTCTCGACGATTCTCGCCGTGGTGGCGGGCCTCACGCTCGCCGGCTCGTCCGCGATCTCGCATGATCTCTACGCCAATGTGCTGCGCCGTGGCAATGCTTCCGAGCGCGACGAAATGCACGTCTCGCGCATCACCACCCTCGTTCTGGGCGTACTCGCCATTCTGCTCGGGCTCGCTTTCGAAAAGCAGAACATCGCGTTCATCGTCAGCCTGACGTTCTCAATTGCAGCAAGCTCGAATTTCCCGGTGCTGCTGCTGTCGATTTACTGGCGAGGCATGACCACGCGGGGCGCCGTGGCGGGCGGCACGATTGGACTGGCAGTCGCCGTGTCGCTCACGCTACTTAGTCCGACCGTGTGGGTGCAGGTGCTTGGCCACGCCCACGCGGCTTATCCGTACGAATATCCCGCGCTGTTCTCGATGATCTGCGCGTTCGCGGGCACGTGGCTTTTCTCGGTCACCGACCGTTCAGCGAGGGCGCAACGCGAGCGCATGCTGTTCGATTCGCAGGTCGTCAGATGTGAAATGGGCGCCACGCATGGTGCGTGAGCGGCTCGGGACAAACCGAACACAAAAACAGAAGGAGACAACCTATGGATTGCACGTGCTGTATTTCACCCACACGCCGCCGTTTGCTCGGCGCATTGGGCGCGGTTGCCAGCGGAGCCGCACTTGGCATGAGCGGCCAACCCGCGCGGGCCGCGCAAGCGGCCCAGCCCGCGGTCGCGCCCACCGCCCAGCGTTCGATCGATGTTCACGCGCACTATTACCCCGAATCGTACTGCGACCTCGTGGGCAGAGAAGGCGCGAAATACGGCGGCAGTTTCGTGTGCGACGGCCACTCGTTCACCTTCAAAACACCCGCCGGCGGCCTCGGCCCGCTGCCAATGAAGTTCATCGACGTCGACCAGCGTCTGCGGGACATGGACGCGAGCGGCGTGGACGTTCAGGCGCTTTCGCTGAGCGTGCCGATGGCATATTGGGGTGAGCGCGCGTTCAATGCGCGGCTGGCGACAACGTGGAACGCGGCGGCATCGGACGTCTATCGCGCACACCCCACGCGATTCGTCGTGCTGGCGACCCTGCCGATGCTGGACGCCCGCGATGCGCTCGACGAACTTGATCGCGCAGCCGCTTTGCCGGGCGTGCGCGGCGTGTATATGGGCACGAACATCGACAATCGCGACCTCGACGATCCACGCTTCGATCCGGTTTTCGCCCGCATTGCGCAGATGGGGCTGCCCGTCTTCCTGCATCCCCAGCAAACCGTCGGCGGGAGCCGCCTCGCCGACTACTATCTGAGCAATCTGCTCGGCAATCCTTTCGACACCGCCATTGCCGCGTCGCATCTGATTCTCGGCGGCGTGATGGACCGCTACCCAACGCTGGAAATCACGCTGCCGCACGCGGGTGGCGCTTTGCCGATCCTGCTGGGGCGCATCGATGCCGGTTGGAATGTGCGGCCCGAAACGCGCAAGCTCGCGCAGCAGCCCAGCAGCTACGCACGCCGCTTCAGCTACGACTCAGTTTCGCATTCCGGGCCTGTGCTGGAGTTTCTCGTCAAGAACGTCGGCGTCGATCGACTCGTGCTGGGCAGCGACTACTGCTTCGACATGGGATACGAGCAACCCGTGCGCTTTCTCGATCGCGTTCCGCTCGATAACGCGGCGCGCAACATGATCGTGGGCGGCAACGCCGCACGACTGCTGCGCATCTAGCCACGCCCTTGCGTCTCAACACGCGAGCGTCACGCCACGGCGCGGGGCCTCGCGTGCGCGCTTCCCTTCCCTGGGCCGGTTCGCAAAAGGAAATTCAAAACAACTCTGCATCTCGAGACAAACCCTAACCCCCAACGACACCACGGCCCGCAACCCGACACCCGCCCTACATCCCTTTCAGCAAGGCTACCAATATCCCAAATCGGCACGCACGCATTGCCGGTTTCGGCGTTGGCCCGATTTTTCGTCGTTCTAAAGTCGCCTCACACAAACGTGAATCCCCTATGGAGGCGACATGAGAACAAGGCGACGTACCGCGGCCATCGCGGCGACGCTGTCATTGGCTGCTGCGAGCATCGGCAGCGCGCACGCAACCGAAAAACCCGAAGAACTGACCGTGCAGAAGCTGCCCGCGTGGCATCCGCACGAAGTGTTCGTCGTCGATATTTCGATGCCGTCGATGACGGATGCGCGCGTCTATCTATACGACGCCGACGCGAAGAAGCTGCTCGGCCAGATCGATGCAGGTTTCGCGCCGGGCTTCGCGATTTCGCCGGATCACAAGACGAGCTTCGTCGCGACGACCTATTTCGCACGCGGCTCGCACGGCACGCGCACCGACGTCGTCGAACTGACCGACAACACGACGCTCGACCACACGGGCGAAATCGTCATTCCGCCGAAGCACGGCCAGCACATTCCAACGCCGTACAACACCACGTTCAGCGCGGACGGCAAGCGGCTTTACGTGTCGAACATCACGCCCGCTGCTTCCGTGACGGTGATCGACGTGGCATCGAAGAAGGTGCTATCGGAAATCGACATGGCCGCGTGCGTGCTCGCGTATCCGTCGGGTAACGACCGCTTCACGGGTCTGTGTGAAAGTGGCAAGGCGCTGACCATCACGCTCGATGCGAACGGCAAGGAGGCGAAGCGCACGCAGTCCGACGCCTTCATCGATGTCGATAAAGACCCCGCGTATATCAACGCGTCGCCGTATCAGGGCGGCTATCTATTCACGACCTTCCACGGCATGGTGCGCAGCGCCGATTTCCACGGCGACAAGCCGGTGTTCGGCAAGCCGTGGTCGTTGCTGACGGACGCCGGGCGCGCCGAAGGCTGGCGTCCCGGCGGCCTGCAACAGACTGCAGTGCAGGCGAAGCTGCATCGCTACTACGTCGCGATGCACAAGGGCGAAGAAGGCTCGCACAAGGACCCGGGCACGGAAATCTGGGTGTACGACCTGCAGACGAAGAAGCGCATCGCGCGCTGGGATTTGTCGCAGCAGAAGATCGACGCGCTCGCATCGATCCAGGTCAGTGACGACGACAAGCCGCTTTTCTACGGCATCACAGGGACGTCGGACCTCGTCGTGATGGATGCGCGCACGGGCAAGCTGCAGCACGTCGAAAAGCAGGTCGGCAATACGTCGTCGCTGCTCGTCAATCCGTGAGGCCGACATGATGCTCGATCCTGTACTCGCGACGGGCGCGCAAGCCAGCACGGCAATTGTCGTGCTGCTCGGCGCCGTTGCCAAATGGCGGCGGCCTGCCGCGTTCCGTCACGCGCTCGGCGACTACCGCCTGCTGCCCGATGGGTTGACGGCGCCCGCCGCCATCGCGATCACGACAGCGGAAACGGTCGGCGCAGCGGCGCTGCTGTTCCCCAACACGCGCGTGATCGGCGCCGTCGTGCTGGTCGCGTTGCTGCTCGCGTTCGCAGCAGGCCTCGCGTTGAACATCCTGCGCGGTCACACCGATATCGACTGCGGCTGCTCGGGCTTTGCTGCAGCACAAGCTTCAACGCAAGCTTCGACACAACAGAACGCGCCGCGCGGCATCGGCTGGTTCCATGTCGCGCGCGCGTTGCTGCTCGCGGCGTTGGCCGCTACCGCGTTCATCGAACCGGCCACGCGTTCGATCGTCTGGTTTGACTACCTGACGCTCTTCTTCGCCGTGCTGCTGATCGTCTGCGCACTGCTCACTTTCGATGTGCTGCTGGCCAACGTGCCGCGCCTCTCTCACTTGAGGAATTCATGATGCAAACCGCTCTCACCGTTTCCACCGCCTTGTTGTGGATTGCCGTTCTCGCGCTCGGCGCAATCAGTCTCGCTCTCGTTCGCCAGGTCGGCATTCTGTACGAACGCATCATGCCCGCAGGCGCATTGATGATCGACAAGGGCCCCGCCGTCGGCGCAATCGCCCCGACCTTCGAACTGTCCGACATTCGCGGCCAGCAAGTGAAGGTAGGCGGCATCGACGCGCAAGGCAAGGCGACGCTGCTGTTCTTCCTGTCGCCGACCTGCCCCGTGTGCAAGAAGCTGCTGCCTCTTCTTCCGTCGTTGCAGGCAAGCGAATCGACGCCCGTCAACATCGTGCTCGCCAGCGACGGCGACCTCGCCGAACACCAGCGCTTCGCGCAGAAGCAGAATATCGATCGCTTCCCGTACGTGCTGTCGCAGGAACTGGGCATGGCGTATCAGATCGGCAAGCTGCCGTATGCCGTGCTGCTGGATGAAAGCGGCAAGGTTCGCTCGAAAGGTCTCGTCAACACGCGCGAGCATCTGGAAAGCCTGTTCGAAGCGAAGGAACGCGGCGTCGCGTCGCTGCAGGAGTTCGTGCACGGCGATCATCGTCACAAGCACCACGAACAGCACGCCTGATTCATCGAACCCATCACAACCTGAGCGGAGAACAATCACATGGGCGTTTTTGATTCATGGTTCGAGAAGTCGGCGCGCGGCGTCGCGCAGCGCAGTTCGCGGCGCAGCGCGATGGCCAAGCTCGGCAAGGTCCTGGTCGGCTCAGCGATGCTGCCGTTGCTGCCCGTCGATCGCACCGCGTATGCAGCCGATGCGGCATCGGCTGCATCGGGCGCATCGGGCGCAGCGGCATCGGGCGCCAGCGACGATCCGATGAGCTGCGACTACTGGAAGTACTGCGCGATCGACGGCTGGCTGTGCAGCTGCTGCGGCGGCACGTCGAGCAGCTGTCCGCCGGGCACCACGCCTTCGCCGATCACGTGGATCGGCACCTGCCGCAATCCGCACGACGGCAGCGACTACATCGTGTCGTACAACGACTGCTGCGGCAAAACCTCGTGCGGCAAGTGCTTCTGCAATCGCAACGAACGCGAGAAGCCGCTGTACAAGCTATCGCTCGACAACGACATCAACTGGTGCATGGCGAACGGCAACTCGAACTATCACTGTTCGGTGTCGGTCCTGCTGGGAGCAGCAAAGCAATGAAAACGAATCACGTAGGAAAGATCGCGCGCGCTTGCCTCATGGCAGCGGCCACGGTTGCGACAGCAGGCGCCGCTCACGCGCAGACCGTCCACTACCCCGCCGGCAAGAGCACGTTCGACGCGCAATGCGCCGTCTGCCATCAGGCAGGCGGCAAAGGCCAGGACGGGCTCGCGCCGCCCCTCACCGAATATCCCGGCAAGTATTCGACGACAGCGCAAGGCCGCGCGCAACTCACGTCGACCGTCGTGCACGGCATGTTCGGCGAGATCAAGGTCCACGACAAGAGCTACAACTTCAAGATGCCGAGCTTCGCAAGCGCAAGCGACGAAGACCTGGCTCAGGTGTTGAACTACGTCGTGTTCGATCTGAACGAGAAGCATGGCGACGCAAAGCCGTTCACGGCCGCCGACATCAAGGCCGCGCGCGCGCAGACGATGGACAGTGCAGCCGTGCACACACAACGCGCCGTCGTCGTGAAGGGACTCGGCCTATGAACGCCGCCCGCGTGTCTCGTGCCGGCGACCGCGTGCATGCGCAGCAGCCCGTGCGCAGCGCGCGGGCCACCGTGCCGCTGTGGATCGGCGCGGCGCGGCGTGTGTCGATGCTGCTGCTCGCCTGCACCGCGACCTTCACGCCGACGTCGTCGGCGCATGCGCAAGCCAGTGCCGATGCATCGCTCGCGCAGCAGCATTGGGTGCTCAACTGCATGGGCTGTCACACAGCGACGGGCGGGGGCATTCCCGGCAAGGTGCCGCCGCTCACGAATTCCCTCGGCTACTTCGAGCATTTGCCCGCGGGACGCGAATACGTCATGCGCGTGCCGGGCGCATCGAACTCGGCGCTCTCCGATCAGGAACTCGCCGACGTGCTGAACTGGCTGCTCACGACGACCAACCGCGACGCGCTGCCGAAAGACTTTAAGCCTTATACAGCGGCTGAAATTACGGCGCACCGCCGCCCCGCCTTCTCCGATGTCGCGACCGTGCGCGCCGGATTGATCCGCGATCTGCACGCGCGCGGCATCAAGGGCGTCGCGGACCGCTACTGACCATCCCTCATCAAAGGACACGAACATGGAGACGAACAACTTCCCGCTGCTCGCCGCGACGCAAGCGTTCCTCGCGAAGCCGAAGAAGATGCTGATCGGCGCGGAGTGGACGGACGCGTCGTCGGGCCGCATGCTCGACGTCATCAATCCCGCAGACGGCAGCGTGCTCGCGCGCGTGCCCGAAGCCAACGAACACGACGCGCAGCAGGCCGTCGCCGCCGCGCGCCGCGCGTTCGACGCAGGCCCCTGGCGCACGATGAAAACCACCGATCGCGAGGGGCTGTTGCTCAAGCTTGCCGATCTCGTCGATGCGAACGCGCGCGAACTCGCCGAAATCGAATCGCTCGACAACGGCAAGTCGGTGATGGTGGCGCAAGGGCTCGACGTGTCGATGGCCGCGCAGTGCTTCCGCTACATGGCGGGCTGGGCGACGAAGATCGAGGGCAGCGTGATCGATGCGGGCATGCCGTACATGCCGGGCAGCGAAGTGTTTGCATACACGCGCAAGGAGCCCGTCGGCGTGGTCGGCGCGATCATCCCGTGGAATTTCCCGCTGCTAATGGCTGCGTGGAAAATCGCGCCCGCGCTCGCGACGGGCTGCACCGTCGTGCTCAAGCCCGCTGAAGACACGCCGCTTTCCGCACTGCGCCTTGGCGAACTGATTCGCGAAGCGGGCTATCCGGAAGGCGTCGTCAACATCGTCACGGGTTACGGTCATACGGCAGGCGCGGCACTGTCGCGTGATCCGCGCATCGACAAGATCGCGTTCACGGGTTCGACGCAAACGGGCAAGCTGATCGGCCACGCGGCGCTCGACAACATGACGCGCATGTCGCTGGAACTCGGCGGCAAGTCGCCTGTGATCGTGCTGCCCGATGTGGATATCGACAAGGCCGCGCAAGGCGTCGCGAACGCCATCTTCTTCAACCAGGGCCAGGTGTGCACGGCGGGCTCGCGCGTTTATATCCACCACAAGGTGTTCGACAAGGTGATCGACGGCGTCGCGCAGATTGCGAAGGGCATGAAGATCGGCGCGGGCATGGACCCGTCGACGCAGATCGGCCCCCTCGTGTCGGCGAAGCAGCGCGAGCGCGTGTGCGGCTACATCGACTCGGGTTTCGCGGAAGGCGCGCGCGCGGCGGCAGGCGGCAAGGCCGTGGACAAGCCGGGCTTCTTCGTCGAGCCGACCGTGATGGTCGATACGAATCACACGATGCGCGTGGTGCGCGAAGAAATCTTCGGGCCAGTGCTGGTGGCCATGCCTTTCGACGACATCGACACGGCCGTGCGGCTCGCGAACGACACCGAATATGGCCTCGGCGCGAGCATCTGGTCGAACGATATGTCGGCGGTTCACAAGCTGATTCCGCGCATCGCGGCGGGCACGGTGTGGGTCAACTGCCACTCGCTGCTGGATAACGCGCTGCCGTTCGGCGGCATGAAGCAATCGGGCTTCGGGCGCGAGCTGGGACGCGCCGTCATCGACCAGTACACGGAAAGCAAGTCCGTGATGATCAATTACGCGTAACCCATAGCGTTGCATGGCCTGTGAGCCGCTACAGGCGCGCGCAGGCCATGCGCGAACAAGGCACGATCACAAAGACACAGGGGAAGAGACATGAAGCATCGGACGACGCCGCGCGGCATCGCGGCGGCGGTGGCCACGCTCGCCGCGACGGCGGCAGCACCCGGCATCGCGCATGCGCAAAGCAGCGTCACGTTCTACGGCGACGTCGACGCGGGCATCACGTACACGAACAACCAGCAGGTCACGCATGCGGACGGCAGCGTCGGCGGCGGTCACAACGTCCAGTTCACGGGCGGCAATCAGGCGCCGTCGCGTTTCGGCCTGACAGGCAGCGAAGATATCGGCGGCGGCACGGCCGTCACGTTCAAGCTCGAAAACAGTTTCTTCACAGGCAGCGGCGCCTTCGTGCAATCGGGTGCGCTGTTCAACCAGAACGCGTGGGTCGGGTTGACGAACGAACACTACGGCACGCTGACCTTCGGGCGCCAGTTCGATTCGTACACGAATGCGCTCGCGCCGTACGCGTCGAGCATCACGTGGGCGACGCTGTATGGCTCGCATATCGGCGACGTCGACAACCTCAACGCGGCCCTGAATCTGAACAACGCGATTCAGTACACGAGCCCGACCATCGCAGGCTTTTCGGTGAGCGGCACGTATTCGCTTGGCGGCGTCGCAGGCGACTTCTCCCAGAAGCGCGGCTGGGCGGTCGCCGCGAGCTACAACACGGCGCCCTTCTCGTTCGGCATCGGCTATCTCGATCTGAACAATCCCCTCGACGCGGCGCTCGGCGGCGAGCAAGGTTATATCGGCGATTTCGCGTGCTCGAATCCGACGGCGATGTACTGCGAACTGCAGAACACGCATGCGCTGAAGACCTTCGGCGCGGGCGGCTCGTACACGTTCGGCCCGGCAACCGTCGGCCTCGTCTACACGCACACGAAGCTCGACGACAGCCTGTACTTCGCAAACGCCGCGCGTCCGCAGGGCGCGGACGCACGCTTCGATATCGTCGAGGTGAACGGCACGTACGCAGTGACGCCCGCCTTCACGCTCGGGCTCGCCTACATTTACAACTCGATGAAGACGGACGTGAGCGGCTCGCCGAAATTCCATCAGGTGAATCTGGGCGCGACGTACAGCCTGTCGAAACGGACCACGCTCTACGCTGTGGGCATTTTCCAGAAGGCGGCGGGAAGCGGAATCGGCACAGACCCCGTGACGGGCGAGAGCGCGAACTACGCACAGATTCCGAATCTGCCCAATTCCACCACCGACAAACAGGTGTCCGTGACCTTCGGCCTGAAACACAATTTCTAAAGCGTTTGATTTGCGTGCGATTTGCGTGCTATTCGCGCGTCTCATGCCGGCCGGCACGAGACGCGTTTTTTCTGTAGAAGACTTACTGCAATTGCCCATGAGCCAGCGGCTGCAACGCCGTCCAGTGAGTCCAGCCGCTCGCGCTATGCGGAGAAGTGACGCGCAATGCTCTCGAACCGTCGCGGAAATAGAGCGATTCCGCGAGGCACACTGTGATGTCGTCGATACCCGGCGTGCCGACAAAGCCTCGCTCATGGGTGAACGTCAGGTTGCCCTCGCGCAGGACATCGAGGTACATGTCACCGCTTTCCGGCAGCACCCGTTCAGCGCAATTGTTCAACAGCGTCACGGCGGCTTCTGCATCGAACATATTCTCTCTCCACATCATTGATCTCCTTTTCCCACTGCTTCAACACGCGTACGTCGCGCGCGCTACCCACTGAAACGGCACACTGCGATCCTGATGAGGGCCCGCAGCCTCACAGCGCTTGCGAATCTCTGCCAGCGCGCCTGCGAAAGTCATCGATAAAGCCGGCGTGTTCGAGCGGCCGCCCAAACAGAAATCCCTGCAGGCGGTCAACACCGTAATCACGTAAACATTCCGCCTGCTCCTGCGTTTCGACGCCCTCGGCTGTCACAGTCAAACCCATCGAATGCGCGATCTTCAGCATCCCCTCGACGATCGCAATCGAACGGCTTTCATGCGGCAGCCCCGCGACGAACGAGCGGTCGATCTTCAACCCGTGCACCGCGAAGCGCCGCAGATAGGACAGCGACGAAAAGCCGGTGCCGAAATCGTCGATCACGAACTTCACGCCCATGCCGGCAATCGCGGACATGCTCGAAATGACAGCCGATGTATCGGGCAACGGCGCGCCCTCCGTGATCTCCAGTTCGAGCGCGGCAGGCGAAAGCCCGCTCGATTCGAGAATGTGCGCGACCTTGCTGACGAAACGCCTGTTGAGTTGCAGCGGCGAGATGTTCACTGCGACGCACAAGTCAGGCGCGACGCTCCAGCGCCACTGCTCCGCTCGCACGCACGCCTGTTCCAGCACCCAGTCGCCCAGCCGTTCGATCAAGCCGGTGCGTTCGGCGATCGGCACGAACTGTGCGGGCGAAATCGCGCCGAGCTCGCCATGCGTCCAACGCAGCAGCGCTTCGGCGCACACTGTTCGAACCGGCTCGCGCTCCACAATCGGCTGCCACGCGAGCGCGAATTCGCCTTGCGCCAACGCTTGCGGTAATGCCGACTCGATCTTGATGCGACGCTCCATTTCGCCCTGAATGTCCTGCGTGAAAAATTGCAGGCGATTGCGGCCGCGCCGCTTGGCCGTGCGCATCGCCATCTCCGCGTTGCGCACGAGCCCGCCTGTATCGATGCCGCCCTCGGAGCGAAATGCGATGCCCACCGACGCGCCCACCGTGAAGTACTGCCCGTCGATCGCGAACGGCGCGCCGATCAGCGCAATGACCCTCTGCGCGTAGCGCGCCAGTTCCGCCGCTTCGCAGCGGTCGATCAGAACGAGAAACTCGTCGCTGCCCGACCGGGCGATCAGATCGCCCGCGCGCGCCGCGCCCGCGAGTCGATGCGCGACGGCTCTCAACACGCGATCGCCCGATTCGTAGCCGGCGGTTTCGTTGACGCGGCGGAAATCGTCGAGATTGATGAACAATGCCGCCGTGCATGACGAATTCAGCAACAGTGCGGCGCGCTCGATCACGTAAGCACGGCTGTACAAACCCGTGAGTGCATCGAACATCGAGCGGCGGTCGAAGCAGGTCTGCCGTCGCGATGTCCTGGCGTTTACGCGCATTGGGTTTTGCGAATCGTCGGTCGAATATCGGTCGGAATCGCACTGCAAGCGTTCCGTATGTGTTCCGGCAGGTTGGTCGAACATCGCGGTACTCCTATGCATATGTAGCGAACGCTGCATGTCGAACATGCGGCGACCCGCGTGCAGCGTTCAGACCAGCGAAGGCCATGCGGCGAACCTCAGGACGCGGCAATTCGGGCAGGTGTGGCAACGATAAGCCGCGCCACATTTTTCAGGAATGACCGGCATCACTAAACGCGTAAAGCGAGACTGAACGGGGTGCCACCATGAAAACGCATCAGCTGCGCACGCTCGTGGCCGTGGCGGACGCAGGCAGCGTTCGCGGCGCGGCGCGACTGCTCAACACGTCGCCCGCCGCCGTCACGCAAAGCCTTCAGTTATTGGAGGAGTCCATACAGATGCAGCTCGTGCTGCGCACGTCGTCGGGCGTGACGCTCACGGAACCGGGACAAACGCTGCTGACGCACGCGCGGCTGATCGTGTCGCAGCTCACGCGTGCTAATGAAGCACTTGATGCATTGCGCGGCAACACGCGCAAAAGACTTTCAGTGGCCGTCACGGCATGGGTGGCGCTGACGTTTTTGCCCGAAACGGTTGCGCGCTTTCGCGAGCAGATGCCGCAGATTCAGCTCGAACTGTTCGAAGGATTGCTCGCCATCGCCAGTCCGAAACTGCGCGACGGCAGCCTCGACATCTACGTTGGCCGGCAGACCCCAGGCGCGACGAGTTCCGAGTTTGCCTATCGGCCGATCTTCGCGTCGAGCCGCGCGGTGGTCGCGCGCCTAGGTCACCCGAACGCAGAGAGCCGCACGCTGGCGGATCTGCTGGAACTGGACTGGCTTGTCGCGCTCGATCCCGAAACGGAAGGTCAGGTGCCGTACCGGATGTTTGCGCAGTATGGCTTGCGCGTGCCGCGCAGCATTCACTATCTGCACTCGCTCGCCGTGGCCAATGCGCTGCTGAGAAACTCGGATATGGTCAGCATCTTTCCCTGGCCGCTAATCGAGCTGTGCGCCGAGCGCGATGGATTGTGCGCGCTGCCGTTACGCGAGCAGCTGGACGAATCGATGGTAGGCATCATCACGCGCAGCGGCGAGCCGCCCGATGCCGCATCGCGCTGTTTCATCGATTGCCTGCTGGAAACGGTGCGCGGCGGAAAGTGGATGCAGTCATCCGAAATCCGCCGCGCCATGCACTCCGTGGAGATATTGATCTGATCGCCGGGTGACGATCAGCGCATCAGTTCATCGAAGCTCGCAAGCAAGCGGTCGATGTCGGGTGCGTGAATGGCACCCATCGTCGAGATACGGAACAGTTCCTTCGACAATCCGCCCTGCCCCGCGTAGATCACGAAACCGCGTGCCTTCAGCGCGTCGTGCAGTTGCTCGTACGCAATGCCCTTCGGCAGACGATACGCGCGCAACACCACCGACGACTCCTGCGCCGGCAGCACGCTATCCATGCCGCGCGCCGCGAGGCCCGCACGCGCCTGCTCGGCAAGCGCCGCGTAGCGCGCGTGACGCGCCCGCCAGCCGCCTTCGTCGTCGAGTTCGCGCAGGGCTTCGACGAGCGCGTAATACGCGTGCACGGACGGCGTGAACGGCGTGTTGCGCTGATCCTGCAGACTCGCGAGACGCGCGAGCCCGAGGTAGTACGTGCGGCTCGCTGCCTGCGCCAGCGCATCGCGGCGCACGATCACGAACGCCGCGCCCGGCACTCCGTGCAGGCACTTGTTCGCCGTTGCCGCGACGGCGGCGATCGTGCCTTCGGCGAAGTCGATGTCTTCGGCGCCGAAGCTGCTCACGCCGTCGACGAGGATCTTGACGTTACGCGCGCGGCAAACCTGCGCGAGCGCCTTCAGATCGTTGAGCCGCCCCGTGGTGGTTTCGTGATGGATCACGGCGACATGCGTGATCGCCTTGTCGTCATCGAGCGCGGCTGCGATGCGCGCGAGGTCGGGCGCCTGCATCCATTCGTGCTTCACGATGCTGTGCGCGATGCGGTACTGCGTCGCGATCTGCGTGATGCGCTCGCCGTAGACGCCGTTCTCGACGATCAGCAGCTTGCCGTTCTCCGGCACGAGCGCCGCGATCATGCTTTCGACAGCCGCCGTGCCCGAGCCCGTCATCAGCACGGCGCTCCATTGCGCGGGATCGAGGTCGTACAGCTTGACGAGGCGCGCGCGGGCTTCGTCCTGCAAGTCGAAGAACTCGCCTTCGCGATGGCAAAGGTCCGTTTGCAGCAGGCTGTTGCGCACGCGCTCGGTGAGCGTGACGGGGCCAGGATTCATCAACAGCATCAGCGTGCTCCTTCGTTCGGACCGGTACGGGCGATGTGGCGCATCAGGCGCGTCTTCACATCGGGCGGTGTGATGGTCGGGCGCGGCAGACCGTCGGGCGTGCCGCGACGAATCGCGACGCGCACGAAGCGCGGGCCGTCGAGCAGCGGCGACGCAAACAGGTCGTCGATCAGGCTCACGTCGTCGCCTTCGACAGCCGACGCATAACCGCAGGCCGCCGCGACGCCCGCGAACGACACCTGCGGCGAAACCGTCGATTGCCCGCCCGTCGAATCGTGCGCGGCGTTGTCGAGCAGAATGTGCGTGAGGTTGGACGGACCGTACGCGCCGAGCGTCGCGAACACGCCCATGCGCATCAGCGCGGCGCCGTCGCCATCGAGCGCGACGACGTGCAGATCGGGACGCGTCAGCGCGAGGCCGAGCGCGAACGGCGTCAGGCATCCCATCGAGCCGACCATGTAAAGCTGGTTCGCACGGTCGTCGAGCGCGTAGAGTTCGCGTCCGCAAAATCCCGTCGACGCCAGCACGACGGTCGAATCCAACGGCGTATGCGCGATCACCCGTTGCAGCGCTTCGTTACGCGTGGGCAATGCGTCGGGCGCAACGCCACGCGATGCATCGCGCGGCGCGCGCACTTCGCGCTTCGTTGCGCGGCCCGCATCCCTCAACTCATACGGCGCGACGCTGCCCTTCTGCATCACGAGCGCGTACGGGCGGCCCGTCGCATCCATGTGCGCGACGGCGCGATCGAGCGCGGGGCCGATCGCGTCGGCTTGCGTCGGGAAGGTCTCCCACGGAATCTCCATCGTGTCGAGCATCGCGGGCGTGATCGGGCCCATCAACTGATGCTGCGGCTCGTCCGGCACACCAGGCTGGCCGCGCCACGTGACGATCAGCAATTGCGGCAGGCGGAAGGTCCACGTCAACGACGTCAGCGGACTCACGGCATTGCCGAGGCCCGAGTTCTGCATCATCGTGACTGCGCGCCGGCCGTTGCTTGCGCCAAGCGCCACGCCTGCGATGAACGCGACGGCATCGCCCTCGTTCGCCGCCGACACGTAGTGCAGTTGCGGGTCCTGCAGTACGTAGTTGATGAACGGCGTCAGGTACGAGCACGGCACGCCTGCGTACCAGTCGAAGCCGCGCTCGCGCGCCGCCTCGACGAACTGTGCTGCTTCGATCATTGCGCGGCGCCTCCCGCTGCATCGCCCTTTGCGAGCGGCGTGGCTTCGTGCGCGAAGTCGCCCGCACGACGGAAGTCTTCGAGGTCGTTCACGCCGCGCCAGTGGCCGTGCACGTATTGCACTTCGATTGCTTCGCCGGCTTCGATCAGCGCGTTGAGCAGCGCGGGCATGTCGAGCGAATCGAAGTCGGGGCGCGCGCGCAGCGCGTTCATCACCGCCTGCAGACGCGCACGGCCCTCACCGCGCACGTTCAGCAGACCGATCCAGCGGCCATGCGGCGCCTCGCCCTGTGTGCCCGCCTCGTTGTTCGACACGCGGCGCAGCAGCACCTTGTTGCCGAACAGGCCGCGATCGTCGGCGGACGAACACCACGCGAAGTCGCGCACGCTTTGATTCGTCGCACCCGCTTCGGCCACCGTCGTCGAATCGACGACCACGCTGAACGGCGCTTCGCTTTCGACCAGATCCCGCACGATGTAGCTGCGGAACAGCAGGTCGCCGTATGAAATCACCGTGTCGTTCTGCAGGTTATCGACGGCGCACGCGAGCGACGCGAGTTCGCCCGTCTGCTCGTGACGCTCGTTGACGACGAGCTTGATGCCCGCCGTGTCGATCGCATCGGCGCGATAGCCGCCCACCACGGTAATCTCGTTGACGCCCTGCTTCTTGAACGCATCGACCAGCCAGCGCAGCAGCGGCTTGCCCGCGATGGGCAGCATGACCTTCGGGCGGTCCGTCGTAACGGCTTCGAGGCCCTTGCCGCGGCTCGCGGCGAGCACGACAGCCGAGCCCGGCGCGCGCGACGCCGACAGATAACGCTCTTCGGCTTCCGAGTACTCGTCGGCATCCTGCAGACGGAAGATCTCGTTGACGGTCGCGATCCGGTCTTCGATATTCACGAGCGTCTGGCTCTCGTAGATTTCCTTGACGACCGCCTGCATCGCCGACGTCGCCGCGCGGATCTGATGGTTCGCCCAGATCACCGTGCTGATGCCCGCCTTGCGGAACACTTCCGTCGGCGTGCTGTAGTACTTGGTCGGCACGATCACGAGCGGGCCGCGCCCCGCCCATTCGCGCGCGAATTCGAGAATCTCGTCGGGGCGCGACAGCTTGCTGTGAATCAGGATCGCATCGGCGCCTGCCTGGCGATACGCTTCCGCGCGCTTGAGCGCTTCTTCCATGCCCCAGCCCGCGATCAGCGCCTCGACGCGCGCGACGATCGAGAAATGCTCGTCCGTTTGCGAGTCCTTGCCCGCCTTGATCTTGCCGCAGAATTCGTCGATATCGGCGAGCGGCTGCGCTTCGCCGTTGATGAAGCTGTTCGTCTTCGGGAACACCTTGTCTTCGATGCAGACGCCCGCAATGCCGCGCTGCTCCAGCTTGCGCACGAGGCGGCGCACGTTGTTGAAGTTGCCGTAGCCGGTGTCGCCGTCGAGCAGGATGGGTAGATCGCTCGCGTCGGCCATGAATTCGAGCGTATCCACGACTTGCGTCCAGCTTGCTTCGTTGTTGTCGCGCACGCCGAATTGCGCGGAGATCGACAGGCCCGAGCCCCAGATTCCCTTGAAGCCAGCCTCGCGCGCGATCCGCGCCGACAGGCCGTTATGGGCTTCCATCAGGAATTCGAGTTCGTTGCTGGTGAGCATCTGGCGCAGGCGTGCGCTGCGCGACAGGGTGGTGACGTAATTGGGTTCGCGTGCGTTCATTGTTTGGCTCCTATGTCGGCGCGATTCAGGCTTTGGCGCCTACGAGTTGCGGCAGGATGTGCTGCGTGGCTCGCGCAACGTCGTTGGGAAAATCGATTTCGATCCACGGCAGGCCGGTGACGTCGGCCGTTTCGAATGCGTGGCTGCGTTCGAGCAGCAGATCGCGTACGGCTTCCTCGTGCGGCAGATTTGCGCGTCCGCTCTCCACGTAGCCCGCGACGATCCGCGCAAAGCGCCGCGCAGCGTCTTCGGTAAAACGGAAAAAGCCGACCGACTCGCCGATCGTGTCGTAGTCGAGGCCGACGGCCAGTTGCTTGCGCAACTCGACGGGCACGCCGTTTTTCAGGCACAGCTTGACGGGTTCGTCGCCCGCTTCGTAGTCGCGGTCGAGCAGCAGACGGTTCGCGTGCTCGCCTGCGACGAGGGCGGCCAGCATGCGCTCGTCGTACAGCACGTCGGCGTCCATCAGCAGCACGTCGCCGCCGCGCGTGAGGGCATCGGCAACGGTATGCACGGTCAGCACGCTGCCCAGATCGAAACGCGGATTCAGCTTGATCTCGGGCACCTTGCGGCCCGTGCGCTGCAGTTCGGCTTCGACCTGCTCCGGCTGGAAGCCGAGCGCGAGCACCACTTCATCGACACCCACGGACTCGAGCATCTGCAGATGGCGCTCGATCAACGACACGCCTTCGAAACGCAGCAGACATTTTGGAAACTGCTCCCCCGGCGGTTGCTGGAGTCGCAAGCCGAGGCCCGCGGCAAGAATGATCGCTCGCATTCGATTTCCAGGGAAAAGAGTGAATGGATTTTCTGGATTTTTTATTCGGCGTCAGAAAGGCTTTCGCGTAGCGCGCCAGCGCCTTTCAGCCAGCCAAAAATGGCGACTATATCGGAATTGAGAACGACTTGCAGATCCGAGGGGCCGCTTTTGGCAATAGATGGAATTAGTTTGAAAAATGTGGTGATTTTGTTCGAAATAGACGCCGACTTGGTTGAATCAGCCGATGCAACGCTATGCTGCGTTTTCAGTAAATGGGAGGCAGCGGTTATATGAGCAAAGCAGCAAGCCGGTCGGTGACCATCGCGCCGGAAAAGCGGCAGGCGCATCGATCGAAAGGCCAGCGGTATTTCAATTCACTCGTCAAGCAGATCGAAAACCGGCGTGGACTCCTCGCGCAATGGGAAGCCTTTACGCCCGTTTTCCAGAAGCGCTATGTCGATGAGTTCATTCCGTTGAAGCAGGCTTCGATGGATGCGCAAGCGAAGCTCGTCCACCGCCTCGACGCACTACATAGCGACAAGGCGTTCAATGCCACCGAGCGCCGCCTGATCTCGCGACTGATCCGCGAACTGATGCAGTCGCTGATCGGCACGCACGGCGACCCCACGTTGAAGCCGATTCAGGACCGGCATGCCGACACCGCTTCCGGCACACCTGCCGAATTCGACATCGACAGCGCAAAGGCGATGATGGCGCAGATGTTCGGCGACGAATTCGTCGACGGACTCGATACGGATTCGCCCGAAGCGTTCATCAAGCACGCTGCGGAAAAGTTCGAGGAACTGCGCGCCGAGGCCACCGCGAAAGCGCAGGCGCGCGAGGAGCGCCGCGCGAAACGCAAGAAGACGCCCAAGCAACTCGCAGCCGAAGCGCGCAAGGAAGCGGCGCAGGCAGAAGTGAGCCAGTCGCTGCGCGATGTCTATCGCAAGCTCGCGAGCGCGCTGCATCCGGATCGCGAGCCCGACGCCGACGAGCGCACCCGCAAGACCGCATTGATGCAACGGGTCAACGAGGCGTACGCGAAACGCAAGCTGCTGCAATTGCTCGAGTTGCAACTCGAACTGGAACATATCGATCAGACAACCATCGACGGCATCAGCGAAGCAAGACTCGCGCACTACAACGAGGTGTTGCGCGAACAGCTTGGCGAACTGGACCGCGAACTATCGGACGTTGGCGCAAGGTTCAGAGCAACCTACGGGTTTCCATATGGGCCTCTCACGACCCCTGAACGCGCGATGGAAGATCTCGATGCGGAGATCGCGCACCGCGGGAACATGGTGCGCGGGATCGAAAACGATCTGCGCACATTCGACAACATCACGCAAACCAAAGCCTGGCTGAAAGCGCTCGAACGCCGTCAGCGCGACTGAGCGCGACGCCATCGTCCACGTCGAGCGCTAGCGTCCGGCATTTCGTCATACCAATACCCGTTATGCCGATTACGGGTTTCCCCGCCTCCTGCAAGCGTTTGCGCCGGTCGTAAACGCTGTCAGGCATTGCCTGACTTTGCCGCTATCAAACTCACACCCGTCTCGAAGACCGCTACTCGCAACCCCAGCCGCCACAAGCAGATACATCATGACCCTGAACAAGAAACTCGCCTCGATGATTGCCATCCTGTGGATCGGCCTGATCCTCATCGGAGCGTTCGGCGCCTGGCAAAACCGCTCGTCGATGATCGCCGACCGCCGCGATCAGCTGACGACGCTCGTCGAACAGGCCAATTCGATCGTCAACCGCTACTACACGCTGTCCCAGCAGCACGTGCTGTCCGAAGCCGACGCGAAAAAGCAGGCGCTCGACATGCTCGCGGCATTGCGCTATGGCACCGACGGCTATCTGTCCGTCAACGATTCGCAGCCCGTCATGCTGATGCATCCGTTCAAGCCCGCCCTCGTCGGCAAGAACATGTCGGGCTTCACGGACCCGGCGGGCAATCACCTGTTCGTCGACATCGTCAACGCGGCGGGCCAGGGCAAGGGCGGCTTCGTCGACTATCTGTGGGCGAAACCCGGCAGCGAAGAGCCCGTCGCGAAGACCAGCTACGCCATGCGCTTTGCGCCGTGGGACTGGGTGCTCGTCACGGGCATGTACATGGACGACGTGCAGAAAGCCTTCTTCGGCGACCTCGTGCGCTGGCTCGCGATCACCTTCGTGCTCGGCGCGATCGCGACCGTCGTGATGGTGCTCGTGCTGCGCAGCGTGAAGCGCACGCTCGGCGGCGATCTCGAAGTGGCCGTCGAAGCCACGCAGCGCATCGCGCGCGGCGATCTGGCCACGCCCGTGCCCATCGCGCACGACGACCGCGCGAGCCTGCTGCACGCGCTGCATACGATGCAGCGCGGCCTCGTCGATACGGTATCGCGCGTGCGCGCCGGCACTGAAAACATCAACGTCGGCGCGAGCGAAATCGCCGCGGGCAATACCGATCTGTCGCAGCGCACGGAACAGCAGGCGGCCGCGCTCGTGCAGACGGCATCGAGCATGGATGAGATGACGTCGAACGTGAAGCAGAACGCCGACAGCGCGGCGACGGCCGCCGAACTCGCGAGCCAGGCCGCCGATGTCGCGACGCGCGGCAGCCGCGTCGTCGACGATGTGGTGCGCACGATGGGCGACATCACGAACAGCTCGAAGCAGATCGGCGACATCATCGGCGTGATCGACGGCATTGCGTTCCAGACCAACATCCTCGCGCTGAACGCGGCCGTCGAAGCAGCGCGCGCGGGCGAACAGGGACGCGGCTTTGCAGTCGTGGCAGCGGAAGTGCGCAGTCTCGCGCAGCGCTCGGCGACGGCGGCCAAGGAAATCAAGGCGCTGATCGAAACGTCGACGGGCAGCGTCGAGGAAGGCGCGGCCCTCGTCGCCAACGCCGGCTCGACGATGGGCGAAATCGTCGCATCGGTGCGCCGCGTGAACGAGATTCTCGAAGAGATCAGCCATGCGTCGCGCGAGCAGAGCGCGGGCATCGAGCAGGTGAATCGCGCTGTCGGCGAGATGGATCAGGTCACGCAGCAAAACGCCGCGCTCGTCGAGCAGGCAGCGGCAGCCGCCCATTCGCTGAAGGACCAGGTCGGCGTGCTGCGCGAGGCGATCGCGAGCTTCTCGCTGCCGGCGTAATCCCCTCGCCTGCCGCCGCCTGTGCGCGGCGGCAAAAAGAAGGCGCTCATCGAGCGCCTTGTCAACACGCCGCGTCGGAGACGACGCATCAGTTGAACGGCCGGCTCCCCCCCGTTTTTTGAACGCGGCGCCGCACCTGTGTGCGCCAGCCCACTCTTGTCACGCCCCCCGCCGTCACGTTCACCAGGCAAAACCTTGCACGAAGCTCGCATAGATATTACGTTCTTATTACAATCTGTCCCACGTTCACTGTGGACCGGTTGCCAGAACGGCCGGCTTCGCTTTCATGATCCACAACAAAAACCGTGATCCGTACGCGCCCGTCGCGAAGAATCCCGTGCTCGTTGCGCGCCTGCCGATGTGGCGCTCGAAGCTGATCGTGATCCTCCTGTCCGCGGCCTTCGCTTCGCTCGTCGGCCGCGCTTTCTGGGTACAGGTCGTCAACCAGGACTTCTACGTCGAACAGGGGCAAAAGCGCTATCAGCGCACCATCGAGCTGGACGCGACGCGCGGGCGCATCGTCGATCGCAACGGCGCGCTGCTGGCCGTGAGCCTTGCGACCTATGAAATCTGGGCGTCGCCGAAACTGCTCGACGAAACGGCGTACCGGCCGCTTGCCAAGCTGCTCGACATGCCGCTCGCCGACCTCGCGCGCCGCGTGTCGGGCGACAAAAGCTTCGTGCTGCTCAAGCGCCAGGTCGACGCGCAAACGGCTGCGAGCATCGACGAGCTCAGGCTGGCGGGCATCACACGCATCGCCGACTCGAAGCGCTTCTATCCCGAGGGCGAATCGGCGGCGCACGTGGTCGGCTTCACCGACATCGAAGACAACGGCCAGGAAGGCATCGAGCTGGCCGCGAACGAACTGCTGACGGGTGAACCTGGCGAGCGCGAGGTGATTCGCGACCGGCTCGGCCGCGTGGTGTCGGATACGCGCCCGCTCACGCCGGCACAGCATGGCGCGACCGTCCATCTGACCGTCGATCGCCGCATCCAGGCGCTCGCCTATGCGCAGCTGAAGGCGGCCGTCGCGAAGCACAGCGCGCAGGCGGGCAGCGTCGTCGTGCTCGACGCGCGCAACGGCGAGATTCTCGCGCTCGCGAACTATCCGAGCTTCGACCCGAACGACCGCTCGCGTCTGACGGGCCGCCAGTTGCGCAACCGCGCCGTGGTCGACACGTTCGAGCCCGGCTCGACGATCAAGCCGCTGGTGCTCGCGCTGTCGCTCGATCAGGGGCTCGTCCGGCCCGGCACGATGATCGACACGGCGCCCGGCTGGTACAAGATCGGCCCGAACGTGATCCACGACACGTCGAACCACGGACGCATGACGATCGCAGAAGCCCTGCAGAAGTCGAGCAATATTGCGCTCGCGAAGCTCGCGCTGAACCTGCCCGCCGAAACCATCTGGAACAAGTATCAGGAATACGGACTGGGCCGCGCGCCCGCGCTGACGTTTCCGGGCGTCGCGGCGGGACGCGTGCGCCCGTTCGCGCGCTGGCGTCCCATCGAGCAGGCGACGATGGCGTACGGCTACGGGCTGTCGGCGTCGCTGCTGCAGATCGCGCAGGTGTACACGGCGTACGCGGGCGACGGCACGCTGCACCCCGCGACCTTGCTGCGTGACCCGGCGCGCGCCGCATCGGCGGACCCGCGCGTGACGACGCCCGCCACGGCGGCCGCGATCCGCTCGATGCTCGAAATGGCGACGGGCACGGGCGGCACGGGGCGCGCCGCCAACGTCGACGGCTACCGCGTGGGCGGCAAGACGGGCACGGCGCGCAAGCAGGTCGGCGCGAGCTACGCGAAGAACCGCTACCGGTCGCTGTTCGTCGGCATGGCGCCGATGAGCGATCCCCGCCTGATCGTCGCCGTGATGATCGATGATCCGGCGGGCCGCGCGTTTTATGGCGGCACGGTCGCGGGCCCCGTGTTCAGCGCGGTGACGGGCGGCTCGCTGCAATTGCTCGGCGTGCCGCCCGATGCGCCCGTGGCAGAGCCCGCGTCCGGGGCCGCCACCGCACCCGAAGTCTGAAGTCAGGCCGGGCGCATGCGGCTTGCCGCCAGTTCGCGCAGATCGCGCGCGACGTCGTCCATCACGGGCTGCCACTGCGCGAACTGGCGCTGCCGATAGAGCGTCGCCGTCGGATACCACGGGCTGTCGCTTCGCTGCGTCATCCACGTCCAATACGGATTCACGTCGAGCAGCACCCACACGCGCTGGCCGAGCGCGCCCGCCAGGTGCGCCGCCGACGTACAGACGCTGATCACCAGATCAAGTTCGCCGACGAATGCTGCCGTATCGTCGAAGCTGCGCCATTCGCGCGTGAAATCGGCCATCGGCAGCCCGGCGGCGCGGGCCGCATCCACATCGTCCTGCGCGCCCGGCTGCAGCGAATAGAACGCCACACCGTCGATATCGCGAAACGCCTGCGCATAACGCTCCCAGCCGACGCGCCGGAAGCGGTTGCGCCCGTGGTTCAGGCTGCCCGTCCACGCGAGCCCGACTTTCAGGCGCCGTTCGCTGGCGAGCCGCGCACGCCATGCCCCGCGCGCGGCCGGACCGGCATGCAGATAAGGCACCGCCGAAGGAATCGTCCCGACCTGCGTGCCGAGCATCAGCGGCGCGCTCACCAGCGGCAGTTCGTAATCGAACGGCGGCAATGCGTCGACCTCGTGCGCGGACGAATACGCATCGATGTGCGCGCCGAAACTGCGCGGCAACAGCGCGCCCATCTGCGCAAACGAGTTCCACACGATGCGTCCGCCCGCGCGATGCACGCGCTGCGCGAGCAACGGAATGAAGCGGCAAAACTGCAGCACGTCACCCATGCCCTGCTCGCCCCACACGAGCAGCGTCTTGCCCGCGAGCGGCTCGCCGCGCCATTGCGGCTTGCCGAGCGCCGGCCGGCCGCTCGTCAGCATGCTCGCGGGATCATCCCAGCGCGCTTCGTGCGCGCGCCAGCCCGCCACATAGTCGCCGCGCAACAGGTGCAGCACGCCGAGCGCCGTGCGCAACGACGCGTTGCCGGGCGCGAGCTCGCACGCTTTCGACGCATGCGTCTGCGCCTCGTCCCAGCATTGCGCCTCCTTGAGCGCCTGCGCGAGATTGCCGTGCGCGAGCGCGCTCGACGCATCGAGTTCGACGGCGCGCCGCGCCGCCGCGAGTGCTCCGTCGAGATCGAAACACGCGCGACGCGCGCTCATCAGGTTCAGCCACAAGCCGATGTCCGACGGGTCCGCCGCGACGGCCGCTTCGAGCAGTTGCCGCTCTTCGCCGACGTCGCCGCCCGTGCGATTCAGCGCGATCGCCAGGTTCTTGCGCAACTGCGCAAACGCGGGATCGAGCGCGAGCGCGCGGCGATACGGCGCAAGCGCATCGCGATCGCGACCCGCCATCTGCAGCGCGTAGCCGAGCCGCACGCTCGCCGCCGCGCTGCGCGGTTCCAGCCGCGCGACGGCTTGCGCGAGCGAGACAGCCAGAGCGGCGTGCTGCCGCCCGATCAGTTCGACCGTCAGCGCATCGACCGACGCGCTATCGGCGGCATGCAGATGCGCCGCCGCTTCGAGCCACAGTGCACGTGCACGCGTGTCGCCGCGTGATTGCGCATCGGCGGCATGGCGAAGAAAGTCGACGAAGGCGGCGACGAGGCTGACATGAATCGGCGGCATGACGGCGAATGAAGAACTGAACGATGCGCAGCAGCGCACGGCGTGAACGGGACGCTCATTCTGTGGGCAGGCGCCCGGCGCTGCGTAAAGAATCGTCAAGTGCAACGCCTTCGCGACCGGCGTTTTCGTCACGCGCCCGCCGGTCACGCGCCCTTGCGCAACTCAAGTCGCGCCCCGAGCCGCCGATATTCCGGCTGAGGTTCGCGCCTCACCTGTTGCTCCAGCGCTCCGAAGTCAGTTCGCCTCGTGCGTCGACGCCCGCGAGTCCGCCACGCGCACATCCCCACTGACACTTCGGCCCGGTCGCCCGACGACCGCGCCGTATCGACCGGCCACGCCGGAAAGGACGCCCGCGATGGGCCACCCGCGCATCAAACCAATAGCCGCACGCCTGACGACGCTTGCCTTCGCCGCTGCGCTCGCCGCGCTCGCCGCGTGCGGCGGCGGAGGCGGCGGCAGTTCGCCCGCCGCCAACACCGCGAAAGGCACGCCCGCCTCGAACAACCCGTCGGGCGTCGCCGCCGATGGCAAGCTGCACGCCGCCTGCCAGTCCTGCTCCGCCACGGGCGATTCGACCTACGCCGGCACGGGCACGGGTGTCTGGCAGGCGATCAATCCGAACGCAGCGGCCATCGACGTGCCCGTCAGCATCAGCGGCCTGTCGGGGCAAAACGTGACGCTCGTCTTCACCAACGAGAGCGCGAGCGCGCAATCCATGCCGCCCATCGCGCTGTCCGCGAGCATGTCGTCGTCGATCCTGCGCGCGCAGTCGCAGGCGGCCGCGACGCCCGTTTCGTCCAGCGGCGAGAGTGCCACGCGCGCCGCGATCCGCGACTTCAACTATCGCGGCTGGACGGCCTATGCGACGAACCCGGTCACGGCCACCGCACGCTTCGCGACCAGCGGCGGCAGTGGCGGCACAGCGGGCCCGACGTGGCATGTCGGCGACACGCGCGGCTTCTACTACACGGACGGCACGCAACGCACGACGACCCTCGAGCAGACAGCCAACACGTCCGATGGCACCGTCGTCAACCTGTGGGTCGAATCGACGGAAATCGGCGCCTCGAGAATCTCGCCGCAGATCGTCAACTCGCTGATCACGCAGTACGCGCAGGCGGGCGGCATCTACGACATGCTGGTGCGCGTGGGCGGCCCGCTGTATGGCCCGAACAACCAGGCGAGCCTGATCGACGGCACGCATCAGCCCATCGATCTCGTCGTGTTGAACTTCGACAACAACGGCCAGGCGTTTGGCCTGCTCGGCTACTTCTGGTCGCTCAATAACTTCAGGCGAAGCTCGGGGCTGCTTGCGACCAGCAACGAATCGGTGTCGCTGTATCTCGACTCGGAAACGCTGTATCTGGGCGGCACGTACGGCATGAACCAGATGCTCACGACGATGGCGCACGAGAGCATGCACATGCAGAACTTCTATCGACGCTCGGTGCTGATGGGCGCGCAATACGCGTTCGAACCGTGGCTCGAGGAAATGACGGCGATGATGATGGAGGACTGGGCGAGCGGCACCATCGTGCCCGGCTACAACGCGATCCGCGACGCGCGCTTCGTCACGTACCTGACGTACGCGGGACACGGCAGCTACAACTGCGGCCTGACGACGTGGACGCCATATGGCGCGGACTGCGAAAGCTATGCCGTGGACGGTTCGTTCGGCGGCTATCTGGACCGGCAGTTCGGGCTGTCGTTCTATCAGTCGCTGCTGGGCAGCCGCAACCACACGGATTCCCTCGATATCCTCAACGACGTCATCGCCAATGCGCGCCCGGGCGCCACCGTGCCGTCCCTGCTGCGCGATTTCGCGGCGGCGTCGGGCGGGCTGGTGCCGTTGTCGTCGAATGTCGCGGGCTATACGTTTCCGGCGCGCAACGAGGGCGGCTTTGCGCTGCCCGCAATCGATCCGACGTCGCTCTACAGAGGCCTGACGCGCGCGCTGCCGAACTCGGTGCCCGCGCAGCTCGCCCCACTCGGCGCGTTCCCCGTCGTGCGCGGGCGCGTAAGCGGCACGTACAGCGAAACCGTGCGCGTGCCCGTCGGCACGACGCTGTCGGTCATCGTCGATTGATAACCGTCGATGCGTGCTCTAATGCGTGCATCGGCCACCTCTCCCACGCACGTCGATGCTCGCGATGTCTGATCGGATCACCCCGCGAATCACCACGCGGATCACTACGCGAATCACCACGCGATGCGCCGCGTTGTGCGCGCTCGCGCTGATTCAGGCCGCCTGCGCCGCGACACTGCAACCCGGCGATGGCATCGACCTGTCGGGACGCTTCGCGCTGCGCGGCAACGAACCGTTCATCCACGCCGTCGTCTACGATGCGCGCGGCGTGTTCGAACTCGAAGGGCTCACGCGCGAGCAGGCGCTCTCGCTTCAAAACCAGCAGGTGAAAGTGCATGGCGTCGTCACGCGCGCCGACATGCATGGCGTGCAACTGCCCGCCGTGCGCGTCGAATCGCTGCGAACGGTATCGCCCGCCGCCTCTTCCACTCGGCCTTCCAACGCGCCCGCGCAGTAACTTTTCCCGCGTCAGGACGCGCGGCGCCAGGTCCGCGCCAGTCGCCTCGACGGAAACCGCGCCTGCCTGACAACTTCAGCAATACGGCCTTTCATGCTGCTATCCACGGATAACAGCGGCGAAAGCTGCACGACTCCATAAGTTCACAGGGCGATGGTTCAATGCGGTCGCGTCGGCATACGCCGATTTGCGGCATGCATCACGAAGCGGATCGTCGCCGCGTCGACCAGGCGCGCACACGACACGACCGCCCCGAAACAACGAACAAATCATCCCCCGGGAGCTACGTCATTATGTTTCGCCGAGCCTTGATAGCCGTTCCATGCGCCGGATTGGCGCTGTCGCTGTTCGCCTGTGGCAGCGACAGCCACGACCACCAGAGCGCGCAGAATTCCTTGCAGACCGCTACACCCATCAAGCATCTCGTCGTGATCTACGGCGAGAACGTTTCGTTCGATCACTACTTCGGCACGTACCCGAACGCGACGAATCCCGCTGGCGAGCCTGCGTTCACGGCGGCAGGCAACACGCCGGCGGCGAACGTCCTCACGGATGCGCTGAAGACCAACAACCCGAACCTGAATACGGGGAACGGCGCGGGCGCATCCAACCCGTTCCGCCTCGACCGCGCGCAGGCGGCCACGGCCGACCAGAACCACGCCTACACGGCGGAGCAGCAGGCGGGCAACAACGGCCTGCTCGACCTGTTCCCGAAGTTCACGGGCAAGGCTTCGAGCGGCGGCACGGGCGCGTTCTTCACGACGGGCCAGGTGATGGGGTACTTCGACGGCAACACCGTGACGGGCCTGTGGAACTACGCACAGAAGTTCGCGATGAGCGACAACGCGTGGACCTCGACGTACGGTCCTTCGACGCCCGGCGCGCTCGAAGTCGTCTCGGGCCAGACGAACGGCGTGCAGATCCTGAAGACGACGGCCAGCGTGTCGACGCTCGCGAAAAGCTCGTTTTTCATCAACGACGGCCAGGGCGGCATCACGATGATCAACGACGTCGATCCCGGCAACGACGTGTGCTCGAGCAAGACCGATCAGGTGCTGATGTCGGGCAAGAACATCGGCGACCTGCTCAACGCGAAGGGCATCACGTGGGGCGGCTTCATGGGCGGCTTCAACCTGGCCACGACGAATCCGAACGGCACGACGGGTTGCCAGCGCAGCACGGTCGCGACCGCCGTGGGCGCCGCGACGGCCGACTACATTCCGCACCACAACTGGTTCCAGTACTACGCGTCGACGGCGAACCCGCAACACACGCGCCCGAGTTCGACGGCCGCCATCGGCTTCAGCACGCAGACGGACGGCAAGACGGCCGAGCCCGCCAATCACCAGTACGACACCGACGACTTCTTTGCCGCTGTGAAGTCGGGCAACTATCCGTCGGTGAACTTCCTGAAGGCGCCCGCCGCGCAAGACGCGCACGCAGGCTACTCGGACCCGCTCGACGAACAGCAGTTCGTCGTGAAGGTCGTGAACTTCCTGCAGCAGCAGCCCGACTGGAACTCGACGGCCGTGATCGTCACGTATGACGACTCGGACGGCTGGTACGACCACCAGTACATGGCGCCCGTGCATGCATCGTTCGACGCGCAGGCCGACCAGCTGAACGGCTCCGGCGTGTGCGGCACGGGCACGCAACCGGCGGGCGTGAGCGGCGGCGCCGTGAACGGCCGCTGCGGTCCCGGCACGCGCATTCCGTTCCTCGTGATCTCGCCGTGGGCGAAGGCGAACTTCGTCGATCACACGTTCGTCGATCAGGCCTCCGTGGTGCGCTTCATCGAAGACAACTGGCTCGCCGGACAGCGCCTGGGCGGCGGATCGTTCGACGCGACCTCAGGCAGCATCATGTCGATGTTCGACTTCTCGTCGAACGGCGGCAAGCTCCCGCAGCTGTTCCTCGATCAGACGCTCGGCACGCAGGTGAGCTCGGTGCCGACCATCTGATGCATGCCTGACGCGAGCATGCAGGCGTAAGCGGCATCGCCGCGTGGCGAACGGGAAACCGGCGCAACGCGGCGCTTGCGCTTGGATCTGCGCTTGGATCTGCGTTTTTATCTGAGCGTGTATGCGCACTTGCACCTGCCGTCGTCGCGGCGCCCCCGTTTCGAACCTGTCACTGCCCTGCCCTCGATCATGACCGAGCTTTCCACGTCGCCGCTCAATCCCACGCCCGTCACACCGAATCGCGCGCCGAACGATGCACGCAACGACGCGCCAAACGACGCGCCGACACCCTCGCCGCTCCGCGCGCTCGCGCTGTACGCGGCGGCTGTCGCCGTCGCGGCGCTCGGCGCGGGCGCATTCGCGTGGGCAAACCCGCAATACCTGCCGGGCGCAGTCGGCGAATGGGTCGCGAACCTGACGGGCGCGAACGCGCATCCCGTCGTGCTGCAGCGCCCGGTCGCCGCACCGCTGTCGGCCGTCGCGCTGCTCGGCAAGCAGATTTTTTTCGACACGTCCCTGTCGGCGTCCGGCAAGCAGTCGTGCGCGACATGCCACAGCCCCGCGCACGCATACGGTCCGCCGAACGATCTGGCCGTGCAACTCGGCGGCGCAAACCTGACGCTGCAGGGCTATCGTCCACCGCCTTCGCTGATGTATCTGTACCGGCAGCCCAACTTCAGCATCGGTCCCGACAGCGCGGAGAACGACGACAATCCCGCCAACCTGACGCAGCTCGCGACCCAGGCCGCGGGCACGCAGCGCGCGCAAAAAACAGCGGGCGCCGCGCCCGCCGCGCAGGAGATGGTGCCGCAAGGCGGTCTCTTTTGGGACGGCCGCGTGGATACCTTGCAGCAGCAGGCGTCCGGCCCGATGCTCAATCCCGTCGAAATGGCCAACAAGGACGAAGCCGACGTGCTGCGCAAGCTGCAGAACACGCCCTACAGCAAGACCTTTGCGCAGCTGTTCGGCGCGAACATTTTCAAGGACGAGCGGCTCGCCGTCGCCGAGGCGATGTTCGCCGTCGCGCGCTATCAGATCGAAGATCCGTCGTTCCATCCGTACACCAGCAAGTACGACTACTGGCTCGAAGGCAAGGCGCGTCTCACGCAGGCGGAACTGCGCGGGCTGCATCTGTTCAATGATCCCGACAAGGCCAACTGCGCGGGCTGCCATCTGTCGAAGCCGACGCGCGACGGTCTGCCGCCGATGTTCACCGACTTCCAGTACGAAGCGCTCGGCGTGCCGCGCAATGCGAAGCTCGCGCAGAACCGCGACCCGCGCTTCTTCGACATGGGCATCTGCGGGCCTTTCCGCACGGATCTGAAGGATCAGACGCAATACTGCGGCATGTTCCTCACGCCGACACTGCGCAACACGGCGACGCGCCACGCGTTCTTCCACAACGGCGTCTATAGCAATCTCGACGACGTGATGGCGTTCTACAACGCGCGCAACACCGCTCCCGCGCGCTTCTATCCGCGCGGCGCTGACGGCAAGCCCGACAAGTACGACGACATTCCCGCCGCCTATCGCGCCAACGTCGATGTAAAGGATGCGCCGTTCGACCGCAAGTTCGGCGACACACCGGCGATGACCGACCAGGACATGCGCGACATCGTCGCGTTTCTGCACACGCTCACGGACGGCTACGGCGAGCAGCACTGACGCGCTGGCTCCAGCGAAACGCTTGTCGCGTCGGCGAACGCTGGGGCCAGCGCCGTTGATCGTTCTTAAGGCTCGTTTAATTCTTCCCTGTGAATATGCGGCTCAACATCCCCTGTTGAGCCGCCTGAGCATCGGCGGCATTTTTTTTATTCGCCGGGGGTGGCGCAATCACCGTCGCATCGCCCGCACGCCTCTACAGGAAGACAAACGATGGTTGAAGACACGGTGTTCGAACATTTGCGCGCGTTGCACGGCAACGCGCAGACACTGGCGATCCGCAGTTGCACCGTCTCGCCGCCGATCCAGCATCCGTGGGGCCGCTCGTACCGGCTGGTCGAGTGGACCTTCAGGCACGACGTTGAATCCTTCCGGCGCGTCGTGCCTGCCGAGAGCACGCCGCGTCAGATTGCCGAGGCCGTGATGTCGCACGTGCCGGGCCGACGTTTCTGCCAGCCTGGCGGATAGACTGCGCGCCGCACAGCGCTAGCCGCACGATGCGCGCACCGCGCGCGTCGTATGCCGGGTTGTCCCTGTCTTTCATCGCGCCATCCTCCATGCAGCCATCGCCGGCCGCGCTTCGGCGGGCGGAAACACATTCCATGAGCCGTCGTCGTGACGGAAGAAGAAGATCGACAGCAGTCCGCCCGGATGCGCGGCCTCGATGCACACGCAGCGGCGGCGCATCCGCGTGCGGCAGAAACGCACGACGCGCGCGGGCATCGCCGGCGTCGGCGCGAGCCATTTGTCGACGGCCCAGTGCAGTGTCTTTCCGGTCGGGCTCATGGTGGTCTCCTTTGCTGCTTGATCGATACGAACGTCACATCCGGCTGCTGATGCGGCTGCTCATACTGCGTTAACAACGGCACGGCCAAAATTCATCCGGTTGGCGACAAAAGCGCTGGCGAGGCACAGCAGCGCATGCACGCCCGTGCGCGGATGCGTGAGGCATGCATGAACTTGTTCGCTGCGGCTTTCGCCGAGCAGGCACCATGCGCAGAAGTGCTCGCAGTTGTTGGTCAGCAGGCGATAGTGGTTTTCGCCGAGGCGCGAGCGGGCGCGCAGCACGGTTTCTTCACCGGAGAACTTCGGGAACGGATGCGGACGGACGGCGACGGTGTGACCGTTTGCGAAAGCGCCAAGCGTGACTTCTTCGACGGGACCGCGATGCGCGGACTTCGCGAAACCTGCGTAGTGGATGACCTTGCCGCCACCAACATAGATGCCATGATGTTCGTAGCCGCGGCGTTGCGTGATCAGGTGGGCGCCGATGGCGGGTTCGTCGGATCCGTCGAGCGCGACGTCAGCGGATGCATAGGCGGCCGCGCGGTTTGCGCCTTGTTCACTTGCTTGTTGAAGGTTGCGGTTCATGGCTTTGTCCGGTATCCGATGCAAAGGTCCAACACTGTTGCGGACTCTTTTGCATCATCCGGACCAGGCTACCCAAACCGTTGATTTATCTAGCCATTCCTGCTATTTCAGGCGCTTCGCGCAACACTTGTGTGCGGACCGTCCCAACAGAATTTCGAAGCGTTGTGTTGCCTGCGCGCGATCACTTCTGGGACCGCCGGATTCGCGCGCGGCGCTGCGCGATGTGTTGGCTGCCCCACCTCTTGCCGCCCGGCGTTGTTGGGCCATCGCCAACGTCCTGAAGCACGCGCGCGCGCTGCGCGCGTATGGGGCGCCAGCGCAAGCCCACGCCCAGCAACGCGCGGCGGGGAAGCCGCACGCTCGCGACGCGAATTGGCATGACCCTTGCGCCATTAGACCCAACTTCCTTTTGATTCCTATGGCCTTGCAGCCAAGGCCGACTCGGAGACACGTCATGGCATCCATCACCATTAGCGACCTCTCGCACAACCTCGCACTCGATCGCAAAGCGCTGGCCGCTATCAGCGGCGGCGGCGGCGCGCCCTGGGTATTCGGCTGGATCACGCCGTTCGTGCGTGAGACGACGCCGAGCGTCGGACCCGTTGTGAACCTGTACGACGTCACAAACAACTTCTATGCTGGTCAGATGATCAACCAGTTCCAGACCGTCGACGTTCGCAACACGGGCAACAACGCGAACATCACCGTCGCACCGACCGCTGTCAGCGCAAACGGGGCTTAGATGCCGTGATCTGTGTCAGCCATTTCCGGTGGGCTTCGGCGGCGCGCTCCGACAAGGGGTGCGTGCGCGAAATCAACGAAGACACCTGTCTCGATCAGCCGCAACGCGGTCTCTGGGCCGTCGCCGACGGCATGGGCGGCCATGACGTCGGCGATCTCGCGAGCCAGCTGGTGATCGAGGCGCTCGGGCAATTGCCGGACGCAGCGGGCCTCAAGCAATGCATCGCTCAGGCGCGCGCGAAGCTACAGGACGCAAACCGCCAGTTGCGCGAGGAAGCGAGCCGCCGGCAAGTGCAGCGGATCGGCACGACGGTCGTCGTGCTGATCGCGTGCGACCGCTTCTGTGCTTATCTGTGGGCAGGGGACAGCCGCATCTATCTGCTGCGGCAAGGGCAGTTGCGCCAGTTGACGCGCGACCACAGCCAGGTAGAAGAACTGCGTCAGTCCGGTTATCTGACGGAAGAAGAGGCGCGCAATCATCCCGCCCACAACATCATCACGCGCGCAGTCGGCGCAACCGATCATCTCGATCTCGACGAAGACGCCATCGAAGTCGCGGACGGCGATGTGTTTCTGCTATGCAGCGACGGGCTCTCGAACGAAGTGACGTACGACGAAATCCAGCAGACGCTTGCAAGCGTGGATTGCCTGCGCGCGCCTAATGAACTCGTGGAGATCGCGCTCGCGCGCGGCGGGCGCGACAACATCACCGCCGTCGTGGTGCAGGCGGAAGACCCGCAGGCTTCCGACAAGACGCTGCTGAACCCCGCGCCCTGAATCGCGCCATTCTTCAGACGCTCACAGCACGTCGGTTTCGTCGTTCGATTCCGCGTCGTCCTTGCGCGCGTTCGCCTGAGCGTGCTGACGGCGAAAGTCCTTCGAATGCAGGCCGTGCTTCTTCAACAGCATCTGCAGGTGCGAGCGGTTCATGTCGACGCGCCGCGCCAGTTCCGCCACCGTGCCGCCCACTTCCTGCAAGCCGCGTTGTAAAAAAGCCTTTTCGGCTTCGTCGCTAGCCGCGCGCTTGGCATCGCTCAGCGATAGCAGATTGGTCACGCTCGCGGTGCCGTTCGCGGCAGTGTTCGCGACGCCGAGTATCGATGTCGCCACGGGCGACGTAGGCCGCATGTCGGGCGGCAAATGGTCCACATCGGCGATATCGCCGGCAAGACACGAAATGCGGTACATCAGGTTGCGCAGCTCGCGGATATTGCCCGGGTAGGCATAAGTCAGCAGAAAGTCCCTTAATTTAGGCGTTATTCTGACGGGACGTCGCTTGAGCGCGCCCGCCGCCTCGTCGCCGAAGTACTGGATCAACAGCGGAATTTCATCGCGCCGCTCGCGCAACGGCGGCAGTGTCACGTGAATGACGCTGAGCCGATAGAACAGATCTTCGCGGAACGTACCCTCTTCGCTCAGTTTGCGCAGATTGCGATTAGTCGCTGCGACGATCCGCGTATCGACACCGATCGGCTCGTCCGAACCCACGCGTTGTATCTCATGCGCTTCCAGCACGCGCAGCAGTTTCACCTGCCCCGTCAAAGGCAATTCGCCAATTTCGTCCAGAAAGATCGTGCCCGTATGCGCGCTTTCGAATTTGCCTTTGCGGTCGTTCGTCGCGCCGGTAAATGCCCCCTTCCGATGACCGAACAATTCGGATTCGAGCAGGTTGTCGGGTATCGCGCCGCAGTTCACGGAAATGAACGGTTTGTCCGAGCGGCTGCCGTTCGCGTGGATGACCTTCGCCATCAGTTCCTTGCCCGTTCCGCTCTCACCGTCGATCAGCACGGGCAGATCGGTCGGCGCCGCTTTTTCCGCGATTTCCAGCGCTTCCAGCAGCTTCGGGTTATCGCCGAACGTGCCTTCGAATATGAAGCTGCGCGCAAGCAGCGCCTGGCGCCGCGCGCCGCGCGACTGGTCGCCGCGCAACGGCTCGACGACGGCCGCCTGCACGAAGCGCTCCTTGTGCGACATCTGCATCACTTCGTCGCGTAACGTGCTCGCCTGTCTCAGGAGCTTTTCGATGTCCGCGCGCTCGAGCCGCGATGACCAGCGCAGCGTCGAGCGCAGGATCTCGATCTTCTCGATCAAACCCGCATATGAAATGGCGGAACCGCTTTCTTCAGGTTGCTGGTCGAGTATTTTCATCATGCGCTCAGCTGTTTCTGGACGAGCTGGTAGTACATGCCCTTCCGGTTGACCAGTTCTTCATGACGCCCCTGCTCGACGATAGCGCCTTCATAGAGCACGAGAATCTTGTCGGCGCGCATGATCGTACTGAGCCGGTGCGCGATGATGACGGCCGTGCGTCCCTTGAGAATGTCGTGCATATTGCTGAGGATATTGCTTTCGGATTGCGTGTCGAGCGCGGAGGTCGCTTCGTCGAACACGAGCAGGCGAGGATCGTGATACAGCGCGCGCGCAATGCACAGCCGCTGGATTTGCCCGCCCGACAGGCCGACGCCCCTCTCACCCACGATCTGTTCATAGCCGAGCGGCAGCTTCGCAATGAACGCATGCGCGTCGGCCATCTTTGCGACTTCCTCGATGCGCCGGCGATCCGGCGTATCGTCGCCGCTCGCGATGTTCTCGGCGATCGTGCCTGAAAACAGCAGATTGCTCTGCATCACGTAGCCGATCTGCGCGCGATAAAAGGCCTTGTCGACGACGTTCATGTCGTATCCGTCGACGCTCATCTTGCCATCGCTCGGTGTGTAGAAGCCCACCAGCAGCTTGGCGAGCGTAGTCTTGCCCGAGCCGCTGCGTCCGACGATCGCGACCAGTTCGCCCGGCTTGATGTCGAAGGTGATGTTCTCCAGCACGTACGTGCTGTCGTTCTCTCCATAGCGGAAGTACACGCCGTTCAGACTGATGTCGCCTTGCAGATCGGGCAGCATCACGCGCGAGGGCAGATCTTCGGGTTTCTGTTCGGGCTCGATATCGAGCACGTCCCCAAGGCGTTCCATTGCGACGCCAGCATCGTTGAGCATGCTCCACAGTCCGACGAGCCCCATCAACGGCGTTAGTACGCTTCCCATGAACGCGTTGAATGCGATCAATTGACCGATCGTCATTTCGCGCGCCAGCACGAGATTCGCGCCGACCCACAGTATCGCAATCGTCGTTGCGGCATTCAGCAACTGACTGATGAAACCGATCAGAATGTTGAACGCGTGCGCCCGGTATTGCACTTCAAGCGCCTTCGCGTACTTCTTTTCCCAGCGCAGGCGTACGGGCCGTTCGATTCCCATGCCTTTCACCGTTTCGACGCCCGACAACGCTTCCATCAGGAAGGATTTCGAATCCGTCGCGGCGGAGAAGGTCTCGCGCGCGTAGTTCTTGATCTTCGGCGTGGCGATCATCGTGAGCGCCATGATGGGTATGACGAACGCGATCAGCACGAACGTCATCTTCGCGTTGTAGAAGAACATGATCGCGAAGTAGATGAACACCATCAGCAGATTGAGCGCGGTCGTGACCGTCGACTCGGTGAGAAAAGCGCGTATCGTCTGGTTCTCCTGGAAGCGCGCGAAGATGTCGCCCGTCTTGCGCTTCGCGAAGAACGAGAACGGCAGCGACATCGTGTGCTTGAAGAACTGCGACATCATCGCGAAGTCCATGTTGCGGACCATGAAGTTCGACAGGTACGCGCGAATCATCGACATCAACTGCGAGAACACATTCGAAATGATCAGACCGAGTATCAGCAGATGCAGCAGGCTGATGTTCTGATGCACGATCACACCGTCCAGTATGTTCTGGATGATCAGCGGCGGAATCACGCCCAGCACCTGAATCACGAAGGTCGCGAGAAACAGGTACATGAGAATCTTCTTGTACGGGGTCAGGTAACCGACGAAGCGCAGCCACGGCGAGCGCGACGCCGATAGCTGAACGAGGTTCGGCCCCGGCGCGAACAGCAGGCACGTGCCGCTCCAGCCGCGCTCGAAGTCTTCGACGCTCAGCTTGCGAAAACCCAGGGCCGGGTCCGCGAGCCAGACGTGATCCTTCGAGACGCCATACACGATGATGTAGTGGTAGCCCTCCCAGTGCACGATGAACGGCAGATCGAAGCCTCGCAGCGAATCGAATGTGCACTGCACGCCGCGCGTCGTGAAGCCGAGCGATTCCCCGGCACGCGCAAGGCTGTCGAGCGTCGCGCCCTGCGTCGTCACGTTTGCCAGTTCGCGCAGCTTGCCGAGCGTCATCGGAATGCCGTAGTGCTTGCAGATCATCGCGAGACACGCGGCACCGCAATCCATTTCCTCCGCCTGCTCGATCAGCCCGAAGCGCCGGATCACCCGTTCGCCGAGTTCGGGCTTCGTATGCAGGTCCAGTCTGAGCGGCATCTTGCGCCGCTGCTCGATGCGCTTTTGACGGTCCAGCTCGCGGTCGTTGTACTTGATGCGCTCGTCGAGTACTTCGCGCAGTTTCGGGTTGCGCTCGAGGATGAAATGCACCGTGCGCTCGGGGATGACGAGCAGGCGCGTATCCGTGGTGGCAATGGCCGAGGCCGCCTGCTCCTGGCGCATCAGGCACGCCTTTTCGCCGAAGATTTCGCCTTCGCGCAGCGTCGCGAGCGTGTAGTCGCGGCCGTCCTCGTTGCGCACGATACGCACTTCGCCCTGCCGCACGACGTATAGCCGCCGGTCATCGCGACCGTCCTGCTTGAGAATCTCCTTGCCCGCCGTGACTTTCTTGACACCGACGCTGCGCACGTATTCTTCGAGTTCCTGCTTGTTGAGCTTGCCGCGCAGATCGAATAGCTGCGCGACGAAACCGCCCGCCGAATTGATGGCGACGTAGCTCGCGACGAACGCCAGCGCCGCCTGATTGCCCGCGATGATCGGCTCGATCGCGCTGCGCGGAATGAACAGCAGTTCCGTCTTGCCCGACGAACGTACCGACGACTCGTGCGCATAAGCGCGCAACATGGCGATGTCGGCAAAGACTTCACCCGTCTTGCGCACACCCATGCTGATCTCTTTGCCGTGCTCGTCGGTGAAGATGCGCACCGAGCCGGACTTGATCACATAGAGGCCGTCGGCGGCATCGCCCGCGTTGCACACCGTTTCGCCGAACGAATAGAAACGCGACTGCACATGCTCCACCAGACGTTCGAGTTCTTCGCGCGTGAACGGCGACAGGATCTCGACCGTCGACAGAAAATCGGCAATGGAAGGCGTGGTTTGCGGTGCATCCATGATGCTTGCGGTCCCCGGCAGCTGCGCGCGTCAGTCAGAGCGCTTCGATGATGTGTTCCTGCGCGCGCGTCATCAGCCAGTCTTCGCGCAACAGACGTTTGATCTCCGACGCCACGTCCGCATCGAGCTGCGCCGGATATTTCGCCGTCACGGCGAAAATCTCGAAGCAGGAACGGTCTGGCGAAGCGAATGGCCCAAGCAGATCGCCGACGGCCGCATTGAAGATCTTTGCCTCGATGTCGGGCTTCAATGAACCGCGCAGTACCTTGCCGATCACACCGCCCGCATCTTTCGTATCGGCAATCGAATGCTCGCGCGCCATTTCCGCGAATGCGTCGGGATCATCGTGCAGATAGGAAATCATTTCCTTTGCCTTGCCTTCGTCGTCGAGCAGGATATGGCTGATCTCGATCGCATCGAATTTCGGCGAATTCATCGAAAAGTACTCTTCGATGGCGTCTTCGTTCCCGACCTTGTCGAGCATCTTTTCCTGATACAGGCCGTCCGTGATGAACGCCTCGAACTCGTCGAGGCTCACTTTCAGCGTATCGAGGTACTGGTTCATGTCGGCCGCGCGGTGCAGACCACGCACGCGCCGGAACTGGTCGGCGCGCTCTTGTATTTCGTCGGCGCTCACCGTCACGCCCGCTTTCTTTGCGGCGTGCACAGCCAGCTTGTCGCGCACCATCTGCTCGATCAGGCTTTCGAACTGGCCCGTGAGTTTCAGTAGACGTATGAATTCGCCGACATCCACGACTTCATCATCGATTCGTACGATCGCGGTCATCTCGTCCGCTCCTCAAGTGGTGGCCCGAACGAACAGGCGGGCTGGCGGTTTTACTCTCGGCTAAGGTTCTGTCTTCAAGCGCTGTCTAAACTATCCGGCAAGCTGTCTGAACGGGTCCAGCCCCAGATCGATCAGCCTGCGCTCGCGCACGACGATCTCGGCGCTGGCCGTCATGCCGTAACGCAACGGGTAGCGGTTTTCCGCCACCTGGTAGTAATTCTTGTCGAGCTGCACGCGCCCCTCGTACACCGGCTGCTTGTCCGTCGCCGACGGTTTCGTGGCCGGCGATATATAGGCAAGCGTGCCGTTGATCAGCCCATAGCGCTGATACGGAAACGCGTTGAACTTCAGCTTGACGGGCATGCCTTCGTGCAGGAACGCGCGGTCGCGCTCGGCGATCTCGATCTTCAGCACCGGGCGTGCGTCTTTCGGCGCAATGCCGCCAAGCGGCGCGTTTGCCTGAATCTTGTCGCCCGTTTGCGTCGACGTGACGTCGGTGATGACGCCTGACGTGGGCGCGAGTATCAGCAGGAAATTGTCCTTGTCGATGTTCTCGAAACGGATGCGCGCGGCAGCATCGGCCACGAGGCGCGCCGTCTGCAATTGCAGGCGCAGCTTCTCTTCCGTGCTGGTGATGTCGCGGATCAGGTCGTCGTACTGCAACTGCAGGCTCGTGGCCTGCTGGCCGCTGGTTTCCAGTTGCGCATTCGCTTCCGCATATTCGTGACTCAGCTTGAAGTCCAGTTCTGCAAGCCGCGATTGCGCGACACGGTACGCGTTTTCCGCTTCGAGAGACGTGTTGCGCTTGGCCTCCACCTGCAGTTCCGCAACGCCGCCGCCGCCGGGCTGCGCAAAAAGCCGCGCATACTTGTCCGCTTCCTGGCGGGCCGCGTCGCGCGCGCGGCGCGCATTGTCGAGCGTGCTGCGCGCTTCTTCGAGCTGCGCCTTCTGACCTTCGGCGAGCTTGGTCGTGCCTTCCGAAATGCGGTTTTCGTGCTGACGCTCTTCGACTTCGAGCTGATCCTTGAGTGCCGCAGCCTTGCGTTCCATCAGTTCTTTCTTTTGCGGGAACTCTTTCCACTCGCGTTCGGCATCTTCGAGTTTCAATTGCGCCTGCAACGCGTTGGTGGCCGCTTCGATCGCGCCGCGCGCATTGATCCGCGCGAGTACATCGCCTTTGGACACGGGCTGCCCTTCCGCGATATACAGATCCGTCAGTTCGCCGTCGATGGGCGCATAAATGCGCCGCACGTCCGATTCCGGCGCAAGCGTGCCTTGCGCCGTGACGATCACGTCCGCGCGGCCGATGAACGACCACAACAGGCCCGCGACGACGAGCGCGACCATCGTCAGCACGAGCGCTTGCGCCATGCGCAAGGGTTCGGCCGTGAGGATCGCGACGCCCTCGGCGCTGTGATCTTCCAGCGCTTCGTAGAGCGGCTTAGGGTGATTGTCGCGCTTCACTTTCGTCACTGCCTCCAATCAGCGCGAGCTTCGACTTCAGCAAGCCCGCCTCGAGCACCATGCGCAATTCCTGCAGCGAGCGGCGCTGCAACTGCGTTTCCGCTTCGATGTCCTGCTGCAACTGATCCGAGCCCTCGGGATGCGGCGCCTTCAGTTGCGTGTAGATGCGCATGCCCTGTTGCACCGACGTATTGGCGCCCGATAACAACCGCGCCTGATTGCGAAAACCCTCCGAGATGCCCGATTCGAGCCGCTGCGTGCCGCCAATCGACCCGTTCGCGCGATACTGCCGCCACAAGCCTTGTGCGCGATCGATCAGATCTTGTGCGCGGCCCAGCGCGCGGTCGCGCAACGCGTTGACATCGCTTTGCACGGCACGCACGTAGTAGGCGTCTTCGACGGGATCGAGCCGCGCATAGAACGCGAGCAGCTTGTCGTCGCGATCGGCCGATCCCCGGCTCTTCTGCAGGTCGGCGTACTGACCGAGCAATGCCTTCTTGTGCGAGAGTTCATCGGCCATCACATCGGACCACGCGCCCGCCGGCATCGCCTGCAAACCGGCCAGCGCCTGCTGGCTGTCGCCGCTTTGCCACGCGGCGCTCACGGCATCGTGCTTCGCGATCACATCCGCCGACGGCAAGCGGCTCGCGCTCAACGCCTTGTACTGCGTTTGAAACGGCGGCGTCTTGAAGTTCGCCTGCTTGATCAGCGCGAGCAGCGCGGTCAGATGACGCGCCGTCATTTCGTTGAAGATCGCCGTGTATCGGCGCAAATCGTCACGCACCGTGTCGAGCCCCGCGAGACGCGGATAACGTTGCGCGTAATCGTCGAGCACGGCAGGCAGCGCGTCCGGCTTGTCGCGTCCGAGTTCCGTCGCGATCGACGCGTTGAGCCGGTCGATTGCCGCGAGATATAGCGTATCGTCGCTCTGCAGGCGGCGAAGCTGGCTCATGGCAAGCGCGTATGGCTCCGTGAATTCGGGCACGTACGACGCGATGCGGTCGAGTATCCGTTGATGTCCCTTCGCGTCGTCGTTCCAGCGCTTGAGCAGATCGTCGATGGGGCCTTCGTCTCGATAGATGCGGATCGGCGCATCGGGTCCGCCGCGTCCCACGACGAAGCGCTCCAGATCGCCCACCCACTTCAACTGGTCGATCAGCGCGATGGCATCGGGATTGCCCTGGCTCTTGGTGCGCATGCCTTCGACGAGCGCCGCCGCGCGATCGAACTGCTTCGCCTGCAACGCCGCAAGCCAGCCCGGCACGCGCGCTTTTATCAGCGCTTCGCTGGCGAGGCTCCTGATCGTGTCGCTGGCGGGATGACGCCGCATCGACGACACGGCGGCGTCGGCCGCCTGTTCGTATTGGCCCGCCGCGAGCAGGCTCTTCACTTCGCGCTCCGCCGCGCCGCGCATGTACAGCGCAACCGAGATTCCGCCGACGACGACCAGCACGCCGAGCGCGCCCCAGCCGATGCGCCTTATCGTCGTGCGATCGCCGCCCGCGAACGTGCGCGTCAATTCGCGCATCAGCAGTTGCCAGCGGCGGCGTGGACGGCGCGATTCCGTTTCCGTGGGGTCATCGGGCGTGAGCGGCGGCGAGTCCTCATTGACCTCGTCTTCGCGTTGCAACGCGCGGTCGACGCAGAAGATGTCGAGAAACGAATGCGCGGCGCCGACGAAGGTCGTCTTGTCGGGATCTTCCATCGGCATCGACGCGACGGGCGCAGCGGACGCGCTCGCGGCAAGCCCCGCTTGCGACGGCATCGCCTGCGTGATGGTGGGCTCGATTTCGAACGACTTCTGCAGCACCGCCCGATAGACGAAGTGATCGCCGCCGAAGCCGATCACGTCGCCGTTTTGCAGCGCGACAGCCGATTCGCCCAGACGCTTGCCGTTGACGAACGTGCCGTTCGTGCTGCCGAGATCTTCGACCCACGGTTCGCCGCTCTTCAGGAAAATGTGTGCGTGACGCCGCGAAATGTAATTGACCTGATGCGGATAGCGGTCTTTATAGCGCGCGAACAGATCATCCGTTTTGCTGACGAGAAACGGAAATGCGGCGAGTTCGATGGGTTCCAGTCCCAGATCGGTGCGCTGCGGGTCCAGCGTGACGCTCAGATGCTGCACGCCGCGCGCCGACGCCGAACTGAACGGGCGCGGCTCGATGGCGACGCGATAGGTCAGATCGCCGCCGAAGCACAACTCGTCGCCTGCCCGCACGCGCGACGGCGCCTGCCGCACCGCAATGCCGTTGACCGTCGTGCCGTTCTTGCTGTCCAGATCGGCCACATACACCGCGCCGTGCTCGCTAAAGATGCGTGCCTGGCGCCGCGAAAGCTTCGTGACCAAATCGCGCGGATAGTCGGCAAACGGCAATTCGCTGCGGCCAATCGCGAACAGATCGTCGACGATGCGGATGGGGCCGAGCGACGGATGCGACACGGGCAGCAGCAGGACATCGAACTCCTTGTCCAGAGCCGCCCGCATCTCAGCAATCGGAGCTTCGCCGGGATTCATCTCTTTGCATCACTAAGCGTGGACACGAACAGAGCGTTCGACAGGCGCGGCGACCAGAGCGTATTCGACGCATCCGCCGTACTGAGCATCGAGCGGCTAATCAGGAATTGTAAGTCACGCATGATGTTAGTCAATTCTGGGTACGGCTGTTGCATTTCGTTCTTTAAGGCAAACGGTTCTCGACGTCGCTTTTTAAGAACCGTGCCAGCGTTTTCGGCAAGTACCTGTTTTGGCGGCAATGCGCTAATGCCTGTCATTGCTTGACTTGCGCCTGCACGTCGACGGGCGGCCAGCCCCCGCCGAGCGCCTTGTAAAGCAGTACCGTGTCGGACAGTATTTGCTGGTGATTCGTCAGCAGATCGAGTTGAGCCTGAAGCAGCGAGCGGTCGTTTTCGAACACGTCGAGTTGCGACACGACGCCTTCGCGCAATTGCGATTGCATCTGCTCGTTGACGACGGTAAGGCGCTGCACTTCCTGTTGCAATTCGACGCGCTGCTGCTTGTGCGCATCGAGATTGACGAGCGCGTTTTCGACTTCCTCGAATGCGCCCATCACCGTTTGACGATACTGCTGTTCGGCAACCGTTGTTTGCGCTTCCGTCGTCTTGACGTGCGCCCGCACACCCGGATCGAGCAACGGAATATTGATGCTGGGCATGATGCCGAACGTGAACGACTTCAGCAGGTCCGAAAGCGCAAAGCTCGCGGTGCCGCCGTGCCCCGTCAGGCTGATGGTGGGCAGCTGCGCGAGTTTCGCTTCGCCGACCAGGTTGTACGCTTCGAGCACGCGCAATTCGGATGCGACCACATCCGGCCGGCGCGACAGCAGTTGCGCGGGCAGTCCGCCCGGCACGGGCGGCAACTGCACGCGCTGCTGCAGATGGCCGACTGGCACGGTGAATTCGCCTGCGGGCACGCCGATCAACGTGCATAGCGCGTTGTTCGCGACGCTGCGCGCGCGACGCAAATCGATCAGATCCTTCGTTAGACGATTGACCTCGGCCTGTTGCCGCATCACCTGCGTCTTTGGAATCAGGCCGCTGCGGCTCATGCCGTCGAATATCTCGTAGATCTTGCGGTTTTCGTCGACCATCTTCTGCTGCGCGTCGATCTGGTCGTCGAACTGGAGAATCTGGAAATACGTCGTCGCTACGTTCGACACGAGTTCGAGATAACCTGCGCGCCAGTCGGCTTCCGTCGCGCGGAATTCGGCCTTCTGCGCCTGCACACCTTTCTCGACCTTGCCCCAGATATCGATGTCCCAGTTCACCTGGGCGGCAAGGTTGTACTGTTTCAAAAGCGGCTGCCCGGTGACTTTCTGAAAGTTCGCGCCGGCGCCGAGATCGGCCGTCGGCAAGGCGCCCGCTTTCGCTTCACCGATCTGCGCACCCGCCACGTCGATGCGCGCGGCGAGCACCTTGATGTCGAAGTTGCCGCCAATCGCTTTCGCAATCAGCGAGTCGAGATACGGGTCCTGGAAGCCCTTCCACCAGTCGGGCACGATGGTGTCGGCGGGAGAAACGAGCGTGCCCGTCTTGTCGGACCACGACGCCTTGGCGGGCGTGTCGGGCCGCTTGTAGGCGTCCTGGTGCACATCGACGCAACCGGCCAGAAAAGCGGCGCACGCTAGCGCCGCAGCGAAGCGCGCGACGGCAGTGCGCGTTGCGCGCTGCCTGTGGCGGACCTTCGCGTGACGAACATTCGCGTGACGGATATCCGGATGACAGCCGGCAGACGAACCAGACTGCAAGCAGCGGGCGACGTACGATTCGGGCAACGCAGACACGATATTCTCCGATCTTTCCCGGCAGTACTGCACGTGCAGAGCGCGCCTTTGAAGTAAAGCACGTCCCGCGCGGCATCTCTATGGATGTCGGCGGATTTCGTTCGGCGTGGAGTTCGTGCGGTGACGCGCGGCGGTCGTGTGGACAGGACGATTGGGCTTTCGATCTTTTTGACGCTGGAATGCGCGAGCGCAGGCAAGCGCCTCGGCATTACACGCGAAGGCTAGAGAGCGGCCTTCATGTCGCGGCTGTGGAATTGCTGGGCGACGGGCACGTCTCTGATCATCAATGCGCTCATGACAGTTCTCCTGAGAGGCAGCGAAGATTCGCTATATAAGGCTTCGAGTTTGGGTTCGAGCATCTTGTCTGCTTTTGTCCCACTGAAGGCATAGGCTGTGCCAGCTACCATCGCGAGCGCCTCGAAAAACCTGCAAAATCTTGCTGCTATTGGGTTGCACGTCATGCGCGCGTTGTGCGCGTCGCGCCTTTACGCGGGGCGCACCCCCTTGCGAATGCCGCCCTCGAACCAACATTTCCCGCAAACGTGTTGGATCGAAAAAGACAGTATGAAAGAGCATTATTTGGGCGCACGCGTTCGCTCACTTGGCGATCACCGTGATCTTCTTCGAATAAACGGGGGGATTGTGCGGAATGTGATTTTCGTCGCCCATCAGCAGTTGGAGCGTGTGCTTGCCGGGTGGCAATTCTATTGTCGTTTCCGTCTCGCCCGCGCCGAAATGCAGATGCTGGCGGTCCGACGGAATCTCCTGATCCATCGGCATCGGCGGAAGATCGGCGTCGATCAGCAGATGATGGTGGCCCGTATTCGGATACTTGACGCCCTTGGGTGCGACGCCCATGTAGCGCAAGCCGAACCACACGCGAAAGGGCTTGTTCGCGGGTACCACCTGGCCGTTGTTCGGATAGCCGATATACGCGTACGCATCTTTGGGCGCGGGCGTCGGGCCTGCGAACGCCACATTCATTGAAGCGAGAGCGGCAAGCGCCGCAGCGGCAACGATCCTGATCATGGCTGATGCTCTCCGTCTTGCGCGCGCTGCGCCCGTTCGGCGACGCAGTGGCGACGCGTGCTCACTTCACGATGATGGTGATCTTCTTCGAATAGACGGGCGGATTGTGCGGCACATGGTTGTAGTCGCCGAGCAGCAGTTGCAGCGTGTGCTTGCCGGGCGGCAACTCGATGCGCGCATCCGTTTCGCCTGCGCCAAAATGAAGGTGCTGGCGGTCCGATGGAATTTCCTGATCCATCGGCGGCAGGTCCGTATCGATCAACAGATGGTGGTGGCCCGTATTGGGCACGTTGACGCCTTTAGGGCACACGCCCATGTTGCGCAAACCCATTCGCACCCAGAGCTTGCCGCCCGTAATCACAGTGCCGTCCGCCGGCCAGATGATGTACTCCTCGGCGCCGGGCGGAGAAGGCGTCGGTCCCGCGAACGCCTGTGCCGATGCGAGAAAGAGCGCGCCCAGAGCCGCCAAGCTTATTGTTCTTTGCATTGCGCATTCTCCCATTGAGGGTCAGTGCTGCTTGCTTCCGCTTTAGCTTAGGACGTAACTTGTGAAAAAGATACGCCGTGCTCGTTAACCTTCTGATGTTCCATCCGCGTACTATCGTCTGTAAGGATGGTCAATATGAAGGCGGCCGTCCCGCTCGAGCCGGTTCGTCCGATGACGAAGTTCCGCGTAGAACTTCCAGAACAACCAGGATCTGAAAATGTGGCGAAAACTCCTGCTGGTATGCATGATCGGGGCACTCCAGATGCGAGGAGCCGACGCTCGGCCGCAGCCGCGCGGCACGAGCGACGCCACTGCGCTGCGCGCCGCCGTCACGGCTGCCGCGGCATCGGATGTCGAAGCCCGCGAGCGCAAGACCGCGCTCGTGATCGGCAATGCCGATTACGTAACCGACCGCTTGCCGAATGCCGCGCGTGATGCGCACAGCGTCGCTGAAATGTTGCGCGCGCAAGGCTTCGACGTCGTGTTGCGCACCAACGTGACGGCACAACAGATGCAGCAGGCGCTAGCCAATTTCGGCCACCGTTTGCAGCCGGGCGGCACTGCGCTGTTCTACTTCGCCGGTCACGGCCTGATGGCGGGACGCAGTGCGTTGCTCGCCGCCGCGAATGCCGACCCGAGCGCGCCCGCCACACTCGTGACAAAGAGCATCGACGTGTCGCGCGTGCTCGATACGCTCTCCGCGCCACGCGCGCATGCGCTGAATCTCGTCGTGCTCGATGCGTGCCTGACACAACCATTCGAGCGGACGCCCCTCGCGATGCCATTGCCCGCGCATACGCTAATCGCTTTTGCAGCGTCGCAAGGCGCGACTGCCGCCGACGGCACACGGCACGGCATCTTCACGGATGCATGGCTGCGCGACATGCGCCGCGCCCCCGACGAACCGCTCGCTTCGATCTTCGCGCATGTCGCGCAACGCGTCGCGCAGGCAACGCGCGGCGGCCAGCAGCCATGGGTTCAATCGTCGCTGACGACGACAGCGGCGCTCTCAGGCTCTCGAATGGTCTCGGCCTCGATGCAGGACGATGCATCGCCCGACACCGTCGTCGCAATGGACAGCCGCGGCATTCTGCCGAAGGACAGCAACGAGCAATATGAACTGACGTTCTGGGAATCGATCAAGGACAGCAACTACGCGAGCGACTACGAGGCCTATTTAAAGGCGTATCCGAATGGCCGCTTTGCACCGCCAAAAAGAGATTTCGCGCGAGTTGCTGCGTGATCGTCGAGCCGCCCGCCACGATTTTTCCGCGTGCCTTGTTTTTCTCCCAGGCTTGGAGAATTGCGTC
>NZ_JACFYJ010000209.1:0-3174 GCF_037126505.1 Paraburkholderia bengalensis | reverse complement strand
GCCACACTGGCCAAAATCCTCTCCACCCCTTCCACGTACGCCTGGGTACCAAACTTCCGCACGGCCGTCTGATAGCCCCTCGCAACAAGCCTGTCGCGCAGCGACTGATCCGCCCGCAACTCGGCAAGCGTGTCGGCCAACGCATGGGCATCGCCCGGCGTGCACATCAGCCCGTTGATGCCGTCGTCGATGATCTCGACCACACCGCCCGCGCGCGCGGCCACCACTGGCCGCCGCGCCAGCATCCCCTCGACGACCACGCGGCCGAACGGCTCGGGCGTGATCGACGTGTGCGCGACGACGTCGACGGCGCACATGCACGCGGCCACGTCGTCCTGGAAGCCCAGGAAATGCACGCGCTCTTGCAGCCCATGGCTTGCCACGAACTCGCGCAAGCTCGCCTCGTAGGCGTCCTCGCCGAACAGCGGCGCGCCCACCAGCACGGCATGCATCTGCGGATTGAGCACCATCGCCTGCAACAGCACGTGCTGCCCCTTCCACTGCGCGAGTCGGCTGAACGAGCCGACGAGAAACGCCTCCTGCGGCAGCGCCAGCCGCGCGCGCAGCGCGCTCTGCGGCACATCGCGCAACGCGCTGAACGGCGCAGCCGGGATCCCGTTGAACACGACGTCGATGCGTCTGTCACCGAAATTCGTCAGCTCCGCAAACGCGCGCGCCGACGCCGCCGAATTGGCGATCACATGCGCGAGGCCGAATTTCGCGCACCATTTGATGATCGCGAGCTGGCTGCTGCCGAAATGCTCGGGGCTCACGATGTCGCGCAGATGCCAGACCACGGGGCGTCGCGCGAAGCGGCCCGCGAGCGCGCCGATCACCATCGCGCGCTGCGTGTTCGCGTAGATCACGTCGCTCTCTCTCGCGCGCGCAACGGTTGCCCGCACCAGCGACGCGACACCCTTCACCGCTTTCACGAGCGGCGGCACGCCACCCTGCTTGCGGATGTCGCGCGTGGCGCCGGGATCCAGTACTTCGACGGCGACACCTTCGCGGCGCAGCGCCGCGCGAAACGGCCCGTCGTCGAACAGCACGACCCGCACGCGCGATCTGAGCGCCTTCACGATTTCCAGCAGCGACAACTCGGCGCCGCCCATCACGCCGCTCTGGTCGATCGCGAGCACGCGCAGCGCTTTCGACGCAGGCGCTGCGCCGTCGTCGTTTGCGCGCGCAGGGTCCGCAGGCAGCGTGGCGTGACGCAACGCGGGCGCGACTCGCGCACGTGACGGAAGAATCGCTCGCGGAAATGACGGATCGAGAAGCGCTCGGCGTTCGCACGGCAATCGGCGGGCCTGAAGCGAGTGGGATCGTCGGCGAAATCCTCGACGGCGGCGATGATCGAATCGACCGACTGCTCGTTGAAGAACAGCCCCGTCGGTTGCGCCTCGTATTGATCGCGCACGGTTTCGAGCGCCCCGCCCTTGCCATACGCGATCACGGGCGTGCCGCAGGCTTGCGCCTCGACGACCGAGATGCCGAAGTCCTCTTCGGCGGCGAACACGAACGCTTTCGCGCGGCGCATGTGATCGCGCAGCACCTTGAACGGCTGGTAGCCCATGATCTGCACATTGGGCGTCGCCTTGGCGCGCACCTTCTGCATGTCGGGGCCGTCGCCGATCACGACAAGCTTGCGCTGCGGCATCTGCGCGAATGCCTCCACGATCAGGTCGATCTTCTTGTACGGCACCATCCGCGACGCCGTCAGATAGAAGTCGTCCTTCTCTTCGCACAGCGGGAACGCGTCGACATCGACGGGCGGAAAGATCACTTCCGCTTCGCGCTGATAGACCTTCCTGATGCGTCGCGCGATGAACGCCGAGTTCGCGACGAACGCATCGACGGAATTGGACGTGCGGATGTCCCAGTTGCGCATGTAGTGCAGGATCAGCCGCGCGAAGGCGGACTTCGGCCCGCTCGTGAGCTTCGACTGCTGCAGATACTGATGCTGCAGATCCCACGCGTAGCGGATGGGCGAATGCACGTAGCTGATATGCACCTGGTCGGGGCCGGTCAGCACGCCCTTGGCGACGGCGTGACTGCTCGAAATCACGACGTCGTACGCGGACACGTCGAGCTGTTCGATCGCGAGCGGCATCAGCGGCAGATACGCGCGGTACTTCGTGCGCGCGAACGGCAGCCTCTGGATGAACGATGTGGTCACGGGTTTGCCGCGCAGGAACGAGCGGTCGTCGAGAAAATCGACGAGGCTGAAAATGTCGGCCTGCGGAAAACACGCGACGATCTGCTCCAGCACGCGCTCGGCGCCCGCGTACGTGACGAGCCAGTCGTGAATGATGGCCACGCGCACGGGGCCGTCGGTGCGCGCGCCGCTGCGCTTTCCGGGCGGCTTCGCTTTCGGCGCGGCCGTGATCAGATCGTGGCCGGCATCGCGCGTCACGGCAGCGGGACGCAACAGGTCTTCATCAACGATATCGTGGTTCATGCGCTATTCCTCGGATTGAGTCGCAACTTCAGACGCACAAGCAGCGAACGCGCAAGATCGCGCAATGCAGGGGTCATCGTGAGCGACCATGCGACGTTCGCGCTGACGACGAGCGCGCCCGCGGCAATGGCCATCGGCAGGCTGGAGAGCAAGGTGGCGAGCCACAGCGTGCCCACCAGGAAAGCGAGATGCGCGCACATGTCGAGCACGATGGGACGCGCGTGAATCGCCGACAGACGCAGCAGCACCAGATAGTCGAACAGGCCGCGCGCGGCGACGACGACCGCGGCGCCCGTCAGCCCGAAATGCGCGATGCCGAACCACAACGCGGCCGCGAAGAACGGCAGCTCGAACAGGCCGACGCGCGCGGCCGTCGCCGGATGCACCTGCGACTGGATCAGGATGCGGGCGAGATTCGCCTGTCCGACAAGCCACACCGAGACGATCAGAATGCGCCCCACGGGTCCCGCGGCATCGGCGACCTCGCTGCCCACCCATGCGTGCAGGAAGGGCTCGAGCACGATCATCGCGACCAGCGCGACGGGCGTGAACACGCCGTTCAGGAATTCGAGCGACTGCCGCATGATGACGTCGGCGTGATCGCGTCCCACGGCGGACAGGCGCGGGAACAGCGTGCGCTGCAACGCGGTCGGCACGATGTTCAGCCGCGTGACGAGGTTTTGCGGCACGGTGTAGTACGTGACGAAACGCGCGCC
>NZ_JACFYJ010000208.1:0-3309 GCF_037126505.1 Paraburkholderia bengalensis | reverse complement strand
CGCCGACGCCGGCTTCGCGGCGGCGCGCGCGTCGGCGACGGCGGCTGCCGCCAACGACGCGAAAGGCGCCGTCGGCTACGCGCGCGAGGCCGTGAAAGCCGCGCCTGACGATCCGCAGCATCGCGTCGAACTGATCAACGCGCTCAGCACGGCAGGCGACGAGCCCGGCGCGACGCGCGAGGCGCGCTCGCTCGTGCGCGCCGGCATGCTCGACGCGATGCCCGACATGACGGCCGCCTACATCGCGCAGCGCGCGGGCGACAACCGGCTCGCGTACCAGCGTTTCCAGGCGGCCGACAAGGCCGGGATGTTGCCAGCGTCGGCGAACGCCGACGCTGGCTACGCCGCCGCCGCCGCGCATCACAACCGTGAAGCCGCGCGGTACTTCGAGCGCGCGATCGACGCGAGCGCGAAGCCCACTAAAGACAACCCCAACGACAACCCCGGCGGCAACCCGCCCGCCACGCCCGCGCAGCTCAACGAAATGCGCAAGCGCGACGCCGAAGCGAGCGCAACTGGGGCTTCGACGTGTCGCTGAACTATCGCGGCGCGGGGCTGCAGCCGGGCTATGCGACTTCGGCGACGCCGGGCACGTCGAACAACTGGCAGGCGGGCGCGGAAGCGTACTGGCGGCCGTTCGGCAGTCTCGGCGACCGCATGTTCGAGCTGTACGCGCGCGGCTATGAGAGCTTCGGCGTGAAGAACGGCAGCGCATCGGGCGCCTCGACGCTGCAGACGGCCGTCGGCGCGCGCGCCAAGCCGTTCTCGCAGTTCGACGCGATCGTCGCGTTCGAGCGGATCATCGCGATCGGCTCGAACGCCAATCCCGACTGGCTCGCGCGGCTCGCATATTCGGGCGGCTTCGGCACCGAGCGGCGCATCGACGTGCCGTCGTGGTGGACCTTGCAGGCGTACGCGGAAACGGGTGCCTATCTGAATGCGGGCAACGTCTACGGCACCACCAACCTCGAACTGGGCCGCACGTTCCGCATGGACCGCTACAGCCCGAAGTGGACGGTGTTTCCGTATGCCGTGATCGGCGCGGACTACGACTCGAACGTCGATCACAGCATTCCCGTCGGCGCGGGCGTCGGGATTTCCACGCGCTACTGGTTGCGCGACAGCCGTTACGACTCGCCGCGCTCGTACGTGGACGTGTCGGTGCAGTACCGCTTGAAGATCACGGGCGACGATCGCGCGCGCGGCGTGTTCTTCGGCGCGATCTACTCGTATTGAACCGGGATCACACATGAAAAGAATCAGCATCATCGGCACGCGCACGAGGGCCGCGATGACGGCCTTATGGGTAGCCGCGACGGCGGCGACAGCAGCAACGGCGCACGCGGCGGCCGGCGACGTCGCGAGCCTGTACGGCCCGCAGCCTCCCGACGACGCGGCGTATCTGCGCGTGATCAACGTATCGGCGCAGCCCGCGCGCGTCGCGCTGTCGGGCAGCGAAGCGCCGCAGACGCTTGCGCCGGGGGTGGCCACGCGTTTTAGCGTGCTCACGCCGGACACGCCCGCGCGCGTCACCGTCGACGGCAAGGTGCTCGCCGATGCAGCGGGCGACGTCCACGCGGGCGATGCCGTCACCGTGTCGCTCGCGCGCGACGCGAAAGGCTGGCACGCGACGCGCGTCGCGGGCCGCTACGGACGCATCGACGGCCTGAAGGCGACGCTGCGCGCGTTCAACTTCGTGCCCGGCTGCAGCGCGAAGATCAGCGTGGACGGCGCGGGGCCGACGGTCTTTGCGCAGCTGACGAGCGGCGCGCAGGACGCGCGCGCGATCAATCCCGTCAGCGCGAAGCTGGTCGGGCAGTGCGGCACGGCGGCCAGCGCGCCGTTGCCGCTGCCCTCGCTCGCGGCGGGCGACAGCTACACGCTGTTCGTCTACGGCGATGCCGGCAAGCCGGTGTTGAGCGGGGTGCGCGATGCGCTCGCGTGGCCGCCCGCCGTGCATTGATGGCCGGGGTCCATCTTGCTGCGCGCGCGTCACGACGCTGGCGACGAAAGCGACGTCGCTTTGCAATCGTCGGCGCGACGCGCGGCCGACCCATCGATAACCGCTGCTGGAATGCCAAGGACATTTGCCACGGACATGACCGACGCTCGCAATTCCCTTGATCCCTTTGATTTCCTCATGCAGCCCGACGTGTCACGTGCGAGCGTCGACGGCGCCCGCCGCCGTCTGTTGCTCGCGCTCGTGGCCGCGCCGCTTGCGTCGCTCGCACTCGCGCCGCGCGGCGCGCGTGCCGCCGCGGCGACGAGCGTCATCGAAGGCCGCAACCTGTGGCTCTATCCGGGCTGGGAAAGCCTCAGCGACGACGCCACGCCCGCCTGTCTGAAAGCGCTCGACCTGATCCGCCGCACCACGGAGCAGTTCGACGCGCGCGGCATCCGCAGCGTGATTGCAATCGCGCCGCTGAAGGCGCGCTCGTGTGCCGAGAATCTGCCCGAAGGCACGGCGCTGTCGGCTGCCGTGACGGCGCGTTTCGCCGCGATGCAGTCGCATGCGCGGCAACTCGGCCTGGCACTGGTCGATTCGCCGGCTGCCATCGCCGCCGTCGGTGCGTCGCAGGAAAAGTACATTCGCGCCGACTATCACTGGAGCGGTCATTCGTCGGAGGCGGTGGCGCAGCGCGCGGCCGAACTCGTCGCGGCTGCGGGGCCGCTGAAGGGCGAGGCGGGCGCGGCGCGCGCCTGGGCAAATGGAACGAAGAGGTCCGCTACGGCGACCTTGCGGCGCTGCTGCCGCCCGAGCGTAAGAAGGAAGTGGGCAAGGATCATTTCATCGTGCGCACGGCGGCGGCCGCGCAAGGGCTCGTCGACGGCGGGCCGCCCGTCGTGCAGGTGGTCGGCAACAGCATGGTGCAGCCGTATCTCGGCTTTCCGCAGAAGCTGTCGAACGTGCTCGACCGGCCCGTCGGCCTGACGTGGACGTTCGGCGACACGGGCCCGTGGAAGACGCTGCTCAACTATCTCGAATCGCCTGCGTTCAAGGCCAACCCGCCGCAGGCGCTCGTCTGGCAGTTCAACGAAGGGCAGATGATGAATCTGCCGGGCGCGGCGGGGCAATGGGAGGCCGCGTCGCTGATGTCCGACGACGCATTCCTCGCGCGTGTCGCGAAGGCGCTGCAGGCATGAGCGAGACGGTGGGAGACGTCGCGCCGCGCACGGAGGGTGTGCGGGCTGAGGTGCGGCCCGATGTGCGTCAGTATGTGCAGCCCCATGCCGAACCCGATACGCAGCCCGATACGCAGCCCGATACGCAGCCCGATACGCAGCCCGATACGCAGCCGACTACGACAG
>NZ_JACFYJ010000207.1:0-3310 GCF_037126505.1 Paraburkholderia bengalensis | reverse complement strand
CGTGCCGGGCGGCGCCGCGGCGCCAACGGAAGGCGCGGAAGGCGCCGCGGGCGCGCTCGTCTGATCAGGCGTAATCGGGTTCGACGAAGCCTGTTCGCCGCCCGCCTGCGATGCAGCGGCTTCGGACGCAGTGCCCGCTTGTTGCGCCGCATTCTCCTGATCGAAGTTCTGCGTCGCGCGATGGAAGTACAGCGCGCCGCCCGCCGCGCACGCGAGCGCGAGCCCCACCACGCCCGATTTCACCAGCAGGCCCGTGCGATCGACGCCCTTGCCATTTGACTTCGCCGCCGACGGCCGTTCCTGCGCGCCGAATTCTTCGACGAAACGCGCCACCGTCGGCGTGCGCGCCTTGCGGTCGAACGCCAGCGCCGAGCGCAGCGCGCGCCACTGGCGATTGCCGAGATTGTCGGGCCGTTGCGGCTGCCGCTCGGACGCGCGAGCCTGCGTCGCCGACAGACGGTCGAACGGATGGCGGCCCGTCAATAACTCATACGTGATGCAGCCGAGCGCGTAGATGTCGTCGCGGGGATCGGGCTCGAGATGCTCGAGCATTTCCGGGCTCGCGTAAGCGGGCGTCAACGCGCCGAGGCTGCCGGGATCGAACACGGTCGCGTCGCTATCTTCTTCGGGCCGCTGAAACACGCGCGCAATGCCGAAGTCGATCACCTTGACTTCGCCCGTGTCCGTGAGAAATACGTTGGCGGGCTTGAAATCGCAATGCACGAAGCCGCGTTCGTGCGCGTATGCGAGCGCGCTCGACATGCCGCGCACGATCGGCAGCGCGGACTGCACAGGCATGCCCTTGAAATCGGGCGTGCGCAGAATCTGGCTGAGCGGCTTGCCGGACAGATACTCCATCGTCAGATAGACGATCGGGCCGTCGCGGTCAAAATCGTAGACAGTGACGATGTTGCGGTGCGCGAGCACCTGCGCCTTGCGCGCTTCGCGCTGCAAAGCGATCAGCGACTTCGGGTTGCCGCGAAACTGCGTATTGAGCACCTTGATGGCGAGATACGGCTTGCGATCCGATGCTTCGAGCTTGCGCAGGTCGAGCGCCTTGTATACGGTGCCCATGCCGCCTACGCCCAGACATTCTTCGAGCACGAACCGATTGTTCAAGGTATCGCCCGTGCCTTTTACCTGATCGAGGCCCGGCATGACCGACGACATATCGGCGCCGCGCGTGGGCGGCGACACGAGATGCTCAGGCACCGTTTGCATGCGCGTTTCCTCGCCGCCCGCCGCGGCAAGGTTGGACACGGGCATCTGCTGAATGCGGCGACGCACTAACGCGTACAGATCAGGAGGCAACGGCGTCCTGGTGTGCGCCTCACCGAGTATTTCGAGCAGACGAGCCGAACCGACGCCTTCCGTTGTGAGCGTGCTGTCGAGTTGAGCGACGAACGCGTCCTGCGTGATCGCGCCGCTCTGAAAGTCCCGAATCACGTGCGCAAGGCTAGCCATGTGTTCAAAGCGCTGCAGATCCCGAAGGTCGAGGAGTTTCCCTGTCGTAACCAATTACATGTGCTCGTTCGATAGTAGCCCGCACCTATGTCTTTCGCAAACCAGAATTGCCCCCGTGACACGCGAGCCAGAGGTGTCGCGAAGTACCCAACAGCATCCGGCGTTTAGTTGGCCGCTCGCCGTCAGCTTCGGGGTGCGTGTCCGGATGACAGGTGCCCTGCTGTATGACCTCAACCCGCGCGAGAGCTTGTGCGCAGGGCATTCGCGATCCTTTGCCGCGCGCCACGCCGATTGGCACACGCTATGCAGGAGCAAGATCCGGGCTGACACGACGCTGGAACCCGAACGACACATTGCCGGATTGTTCGCCTCGCTCCTGCGAAATCGGTCCAGAGCGGGCCGATGGTCAAAAAAACCGGTTCAAGTCGACAAGAGCAAGACGGTCAATGGCCGGCCGCTTGTAAATAAGGCCCTGGTATCACCGATACGAACGTCGACAGAATATGATCGACGGCGACATCTGTGGCGCAACGGCGCCGGTCCGAATTACCGGCGTCTTCTGCACAGCGTCCGTTCTGCTCGCCAGCGCACACCGCAGCGAGCCTGAATTACCTATACTGGTTGTTCGAGCCATCTGCGTTGCCGTCGTCGATCGATGCGTGCATCCGATGCGACGGCATCCCGCAACCTCTCTTCTGGAACAGCCATGTCCAAGCTCGTCGTCAAGGATCTCCCCGAAAGCGTCCAACTCGATCGCGCGGCAATGACCGCGATCGTCGGCGGCGCGCGAACGGGCGGGCGCTTCTTCGGTGTCAGCGCGCAAGCGTTGCCGACGGCGACGCGCGTCGTCGACTATCCCGCCGGATTTCCGACCGCCGCGCGCCAACCCGTCGACGAGCGCATACCGCCGCAAAGCCTGCTGCGCAAATAGCGACTGCATTCGCGTCATCATCTTCGTTCGAAATGTGGCCGCCGGTGTTCTGCAAGCGGCGCGTTTCGCGCGTGGCTCGTCATGAGGCGATTCTTGATCACCTGGACGCTTACATAAATAGCGACTAGTACCGCACGCGGACTGTCGTTGCGCATCGTCATGCCAATCCCGGACAACAGACGCGATGAGCCTGCGCGTTCACGTCGTTCAGGTACTTGCTCTGACGTGTCGTGTGAGCGTTTGCTCGTCTACATCAACGCCTTCGAACGCGGCCAGGTCTCTGGCTCGCCATCGATTGCACCCTCAACATAGCGCCACGCGCATCCTCTTCACGACGCGCGCAAATCTATCTGCGCATTCGCACAACAGGATCATCGTTAAGCGTTTTTTTGGGGCGTCGCTTTGGGCAATCGTGTCTTGCGTAGCCCTGTTCGCGGGGCCAATGGAATAACGCACTGCATGCTGTTCGGCTGATACCGACAGCTTCGCGATCATCTGTTTGCCTGGACCATACCGCCTCCCCTCTCCGCTCGCGGCGCAAGTACTTTTTCAAGCCAGGTTGTGCGGCTCCTTTCCTTTTAGTTTCAAGTGGTTATCGTTGTCGACGCGTGTAGTGGACTCGATTGGCACAGCCTGTGCGTATGTAGCAGCGAGCGCAAACAAATCGTGCTCTTCCAACCCGAAGCAACTGATCCAAGGAGATTCACCATGACCTCGCTGACCATCAAAGACCTCTCGCACAACGAAGAACTGTCCGTCGAATCGCTCGCGTCCGTGCGTGGCGGCAGCAACTACAACGTCGGCAACACGAACGCCGCATTCGGTGGCGGCTTCGCCAGCCCGGCTGTCGTCGTGGCGCCTGTCACGCAGACCGACACGAAGGTCGTGATCCCGACGATCCAGAACTTCGGCGGC